>CADCVQ010000183.1 GCA_902806175.1 uncultured Solirubrobacteraceae bacterium | reverse complement strand
GATCACGATCGGGTCACGTCGCATAGGCAGTGCCAGGCCTTTCGGCGCGGCGTCAAGCTGAGGAAGCGGGCCAAGGCGCCACGCCCGCAGCATGAGTCGGAGCAGGTCGGTCGTCAAGCGCGCCCGTGGCGACTAGGTGTCCCGCTGAGAGACCGGTTGCTGGGGGCACCGCGCCTCCTTGAGGCGCGATGGCATGCCGGCGCGGGAGGCTCGCGTCTATCGCCCACCTTGCCCTTCAGCGTGACGATGTGAGGATCTCGCTGTGGAGATCGAGCAGCGTGGGCACGTCGGGGGCGTCCACCCGGCCCATCCCGCACTCGGTGCAGATTCCCCATTCGCGAGTGCCGCCGGCGGAGCCGGCGAGGGCCGCGTCGATGCGGTCGACCTGACGCTCGGTCGTGCCCGGAGCCTGATCGGCCGGGTGGTAGGGGACGAGCGCGAAGTTGAGCTCGGTGTCCGAGCCGGTCCGCAGACCGCCCAGGGGCTCGAAGTAGGCGCTGTCGTCGCGGTCCTGGGGCACCGTGAACGAGACGAAGTCCAGCCGCGTCGCCGAGGTCACGGCGTTGACGAGGTCGACCTGCATCTGCAGCGACTCGGGCTGCTTCCAGTGCTGGTGGCCGTAGTCGCCGTAGCAGAGGTGCAGTCCGGCCGGGACGTCGGCGGGCACGCGCTCCAGGCAGCGGACGATGCCCGGGGCGATCTGCTCCATCGGCATCGACACCCCCATCGCGCCCTCTAGGGCGCCCAGCTCGACCGCGACGTCCCACTGCACGGCGATCCGCTCATGCGGGAGGCGGCCGAGCAGGGTGTCGAGGTCGGCGAACAGCGCCTGCTCGTAGGCCGGCGCCACCGAAGGCAGGTCCTCAGGCGCGATCGTGCCGGCCATCGAGGCCAGCGGCGTTGGGTACTGCAGCTGCATCCGCGTGCCCACCGGGATCGTGCCGTGCTGCTGCAGCTCGTCGAAGACGGCGAAGGACTTCGTGTATTCGTCGGCATAGCCGAGGTTCGGCCACTCGATGGTGTCGGCCGCGGCGCCCTCCGCTAGGCGCAGCTGCGGCATGTCCGGCGCCTCGTCGCTGGTCTGATAGGCCTTGCCGGAAGCGACCTTCTCGAACTCGGGCATCTGCTCGAACTTGTCGATCTGGAAGCTGATCCAGTAGTTGCGATCTCCGGTCTCGCCGTCGGTCATGCGACGCACGCCGGCGGGGATGCGCGAGCTGATCTCCCGCATCACCGTCTCGGCGTCGGGCAGGTTGACCGAGCCGTTGAAATGCACGCTGCTGGGTGGCATGGCTTCCTCTCCCTCTCCGCGCGCGATCTGCCGCGCGGACCCGTCTTGGACGCGAGTTAGCGGCGATCGAGCCCACAGATCGCGCACCGCCGGCCATTATGGCCCAGCTCCCCAGGAATCAGCTGACTTGGAGCGCGGCCACCGCAAACCAGGCAGAAGCGGCAGTGTCGCTTCGGGGCGGTCGATCCATCTGGGCGATGGCCATGGTTGCCTCCCCGCGCAGGCGCTGCCTTCACCGGCGGTAGCAGCGGGGTACGACCGTGGGTCGCCCGGTCTCGCTTCGAGGCTGGACAGGCACTCTCGACGTGGCAGCGAGCGACGCCGCCGTCCGCCGTGGCGTCGGTAGGGGTTCGGCTATGGGACGCGGCGGCTCGTTGGTTGCCCGTGGCGTCTCACGGTGGCGCGTAGGTCCCTGCGATGCAGAGGGTACGTCCCGAAGCGAGTAGCGCGCGGCGGTGTCCCGGTTGCCGTTCGTTGCGCGGCGCCGTTCGCGGCCGCGCCCCAGACTCTCACGTGCGCGACGAACCGCCTGCGCCATCGTCCTCCCCGTCTGCGAACATGCGTTCGTATGCCGTACACCGAGCTGCACTGCCACTCCGCCTACTCGTTTCTCGACGGCGCCTCGCAGCCCGAGGAGCTCGTGGCGGCCGCCGTCAACCGCGGCCATGCGGCGCTCGCGCTGACCGACCACGACTCGTTGTCGGGCTCGATGGAGTTCGCGCAGGCGGCCAAGGCGCTCGGGCTGCGGGCGATCCACGGAGCGGAGGTCACGCTCGCCGACGGGCGTCACCTCACGCTGCTCGTGCGCGACGCGACCGGCTGGCGCAGCCTCTGCCACCTGCTCACGCGCGCCCATGCCGACACGCGCGAAGGGCCCCAGCGCGATCGCTCGCAGCCGGCCGTGTCGCTCGAGGACGTCGAGGCGCATCATGCGGGCCTGGTCTGCCTGAGCGGCTGCGCGCGCAGCGGCATCCGCGACGAGCCGACGATGCGCCGCCTCCTGCACGCCTTTGGCCCGGACGCCTTGCGTGTCGAGCTGCAGCGCCCGCTCGCACGTCATGACCGCGCGCTGAATCGCGGCCTGACGGGGCTCGCCGCGCGGCTCGGCGTCGCGACCGTCGCGACCGGCAACGTCCACGCGCACGCCCCCGAGCGCGCGTACCTGCAGGACGCGTTCGTCGCGATCCGCGAGCACACGACGCTCGACGCCTCCGAGCCGCTGCGGCGCGGCAACCACGCGCACGTCCTGACGAGCCCGCAGGCGATGGCGGCGCGCTTCGCCGATCATCCCGAGGCGATCGCCGAATCGGGGCGGGTCGCCGAGACGCTGACCTTCGACCTCACGAGCGACCTCGGCTACCGCTACCCCGGCGCCGAGGATGCGACCGCGGGTCGCGTGCTCGCTGAGGTCTGCCAGGCGCGCTTCGACGAGCGCTATCCGCGCGGCAGCACGCATCACGAGGAGGCCAAGGCGCGCCTGGAGGAGGAGCTGCGCGTCATCGAAGAGCTCGGCCTCGCGGGCTTCTTCCTGCTGCATCGCGACCTGCTCGAGCTCGCGCGCGAGGTCGCGGTGGAGGTCCGCGGGCGTGGGGCCGGGGAGGCGGGATCCAATCCGCGCGCGCTGCTGCCGCCCGGGCGCGGGCGCGGCTCGAGCGTCTCCTCGATCGTCTGTCACCTCACCGGCCTCAGCCACGTCGACCCGATCGCCAACAAGCTCCTGCTCGGGCGCTTTCTCAACGAGGAGCTCACCGCGCTGCCCGACATCGACCTCGACTTCCCCAGGGACATCCGCGAGGTCCTCATCCCGCGCGTGCACGAGCGCTACGGGCGCGAGCGCTCGGCGCTCGTCGCGGCCTTCCCGACGTACCGCGCGCGCGGCGCGATCCGCGAGCTCGGCAAGGCGCTCGGGCTGCCGCCGGGGGAGATCGAGCGCGTCGCGCGCGGCAGCGAGGGCTGGTCGTCCTTCGAGGTCGACCGCGACATCGACGTCGCGCTCGGGCCCGGGCGGCGGACGGGCCGCTGGCAGTGGCTCGTGAAGCTCGCCTACGAGGCCTACGGCCTGCCGCGCCACCTGTCGCAGCACTCGGGCGGGATGATCGTCGCAACGCGCCCGCTCGTGGACTGCGTCCCGCTCGTGCCGGCGGCGATGGAGGGACGCCAGCTCGCGCAGTGGGACAAGGACTCCTGCGCCGACGCGGGCTTTCTGAAGATCGACCTGCTCGGCCTGGGGATGCTCTCCGCCGTCGAGCGCTGCGTCGAGCACGTCGCCAAGCGCCGCGGCGAGCGCATCGACCTCAGCCGGATCGCGTACGACGACCCGGCGACGTACGAGTGCATCCAGAACGCCGACACGACCGGCGTCTTTCAGATCGAGTCGCGCGCGCAGATGGGCTCGCTGCGGCGCACGCGGCCGGCGAACCTCGACGACATCACGATCCAGGTGGCGATCGTGCGCCCGGGGCCGATCGTCGGCGGCGCGGTCAACCCCTACATCGAGCGCCGCCAGCGGCTGCGCGCCGACCCGACGTACGAGATCCCCTACATGCACCCCGCGCTCGAGCCGCCGCTGCGCGACACGCTCGGGACGATCATCTTCCAAGACCAGGTGCTCGAGGTCGCGCAGGCCTTCGCGGGCTTCAGCGTGGGGGAGGCCGAGGGGCTGCGCCGGGCGATGAGCCGCAAGCGCTCGGCCGAGGCGATCGAGGCGCACCACCGGCGCTTCGTCGAGGGCGCGATGGCAACCCATGCCGACGTCAGCGAGGATCTCGCCGAGCAGGTCTTCACGATGGTCTCGGGCTTCTCGGGCTTCGGCTTTCCCAAGGCCCACGGCGCCGCCTTCGGCCTGCTCGCCTACCAGTCGACCTGGCTGCGCGTGCACTACGGGCCGGAGTTTCTCTGCGCGCTGCTCGACGAGCAGCCGATGGGCTTCTATCCGCCCGACGCCCTCGTGCACGAGGCGCAGCGTCGCGGAATCGAGGTCTTCGCGCCCGACGTGAACGCCAGCGAGGTCGGCTGCACCGTGACGCAGGACGGTGCGGTCCAGGTCGGCCTGGGCTACGTGCTCGGCGTGCGCGCCGACGAGGTCGCGGCGCTTGTGCAGGCGCGCCACGAGGGCGGGCCGTTTCGCTCCCTGGAGGATCTCGCCTCGCGCGCCGGCGCGGGCCGCGCGGCGCTCGAGAAGCTCGCCTGGTCGGGCGCCTGCGACGCGCTTGCCGGCGGCGACCGGCGCGTCGCGCTGTGGCAGCTCGGGGTGACGAAACCCGGGCTGCGGGTGCGCGGGCAGGAAGGAGTGCAGCTCGCGCTCGCGCTCGACCTGCCCGCGCCGCCGAAGCTGGCGCCGCTGTCGCAGTGGGACGAGATGGTCGCCGATTACGCGACGACCGGCCTGACGGCCTCGACGCATCCGCTGGGGCTTCTGCGCGCGCGGCTGCACGCCTCCGGCGCGGCCGACGTCGGCGCGCTGGAGCGCCTGCAGCACCGCGCGCGCGTGCGCGTCGGCGGCCTCGTGATCGCGCGCCAGCGGCCGGGAACTGCGAAGGGCGTGACGTTCCTGCTGCTCGAGGACGAGTTCGGGACGGTCAACGTCGTCGTCTCGCCGCAGATCTACGAGCGCGACCGGCTGATCGTGCGCACCGAGCCGCTCGTCGTCGTCGAGGGGCGCCTGGAGCGCCATGCCTCGGCGGGCGGCGCGATCAACCTCGTCGCGCAGCGCCTGACGCGCCTGGAGGTCGGCGACCGCGTGGCGGCGCAGGTCAAGGACTTCTCGCTGCTGGACGCGATCGAGCTCGCGCGCCAGGCCGAGATGCAGCGGGCGGCGCAGGAGCTCGCAGCGACCGGGACCGACGACTTCCGCGCGGTCGCTCCGCCGGTCATGAACTTCGCCGCAGGACGACGGCGATGAGCTGTGCGCGCCGCCCACGACAGGCCGCGATCCGCGCGGCGGCTCCTCCCTCGGGCGATGGTGAGGCGGCCTCGCCTCGCCGTCGAGTAGATTGCCCGCCGCATGGCAGCAATCGCCTTCGTCTCGTTCTTCGTCGCGCTGGGTCTTGGCGTCGTCCTCGTCGCGATGCGCGGCGGCCCGCGCGGCGTCAAGGACACGCTCGAGCGCGGTCGCCGCCAGCCGATGCACGCCGGTGAGTGGGGGGTGGCCGCCGCGATCGCGCTGTTCGGCCTGATCGTCCCGGCCATCGTCCTGAGCAGCGACCAGGCGGCCGCGGGCCCGGGTGGCACGAAGCTCAGCGCCGACCACCAGGAAGGCCGCATCCTGTTCAACGATCGCTGTGCCAACTGCCACACGCTCGAGGATGCCGGCGCTGTGGCTCGCGTCGGTCCCGACCTCGACGTCCTCGCCCCGACCGCGGGCCTGACGCTCAACGCCATCGAGGAAGGCCGCGCGCGAGGGCAGGGCCAGATGCCCGCGAAGCTCTACGAGGGCGAGGACGCCAAGCACGTCGCGGAGTACATCGCCGAAGTCGCCGGTCGGTAGTTCCTCCAACGCCGGACGCCGCACCACGCGGGACGCACGCGAACCCGCAAACTCCGGGTTCCGTCCGCGGTCTCCATAACACTGCGCATATGCAGGGAAATAGATCGCTGCTACGATGCCGCCGTCAGATCGCCGAATCCGGGACGCCCGCAGGGCCCTCGGAGCGGGGGAACCAGGTCATGGGGCGAGTCGCCGGCAGTTGCCGGCGTAGCGCAGCTCTTTCAGCGCGAGCCCGTCAGCTAACCCCGTAGGCACTCCGAGGAAAGAGGCCTAAAACCGCATGGCACACATCGAGGCCCGCGCATGGTGGGCCGACGTCGAACATCTCCAGGACGTCTACGCGCGCACCGATGAGGCGCGCCGTCGTGCTGACCACGCCGATGACGTCGCGCGCCACGCGTCGCCCGTGCGCCAGCACGCGGAGCCCGACGCCGCTCGCCCGGCCGCTGCCACCCGCCGTGGCGCGCACCTCCAGCCAACCGCGATCCCGGCTCGTCGCACCGTCGAGATCCGCGGGCGGACGGTGCCGGCTCCCGCCGTCCCGCGCAGCACCGAGATCGAGCGGCGCCGTCCGCCGCGACGCCCGATCGAGCGTGTCGGCGCACGCCCGGACCGCCTCGCGATGTGGGCGCTGCTGATGGGGATCGTCCTGATCCTCGTGGCCGTCGGCACCGCCGACGCCTCGGTCATCTAGGCTCGCCGCAGCCGCAGCCGCAGCCGCAGCCGCAGCCGCAGCCGCAGCCGCACAACCCCCGGCGGCTCCTGCTCGGGCGTATAGACGCGCACGCGCTGCCGTTTCGCGCGCTCGTGGAAGGCGGACGCCCGCGCGCGGGCGCTCCCGCGCCCGGAGCACGCGCCTGTCCGGCCGTCGCGCGGGATTCTTCGCAACTTCCACATGCGGCCGTGAGCCGCCGCTTAGGCGCGCTGCGTAGAACACGTCACGTCCGCCTTGTGTAGGCACGGACGTCGTCCTACACTTACAACATGTAAGCACGGTCGCCCAGCCACCCACCGGCATGGTCCTCCAGCCCACGCCATCCCCCAGAAGGCTCCCCCCATGAAGACACCGATGAGCAGGTTCCAAATCCACGACGACCTCACCGCCCCCGAAGGCTCGGTCCCAGTGCTGCGCGGCGCACTCGCAACCGGCGGCCAGCTGCCGAACTTCCTGGGCGCCCTCGCCGGTTCACCGGCCGCCCTGCGCGGCTATGCTCGCTTTCGGTCCGAGCTGCGCCGCGGCGACCTCGACGTGCCGACGCTCGAGCGCATCTCACTCGCCGTCGCCGAGCACCACGGCTCGCAGCCGGGCATCGCGCTGCACAGCCGCACGGCCCGGCAAGCCGGGCTGGCGCTGGACGAGGTCGCACTCGCGCGCGTGTTCAAGTCCAAGGACGAGCGCGCCGCGGCGCTGCTGGCCTACCTCAAGGCCGTCGTCGAGAGCCCGGGGCGCCCGCCGATGCACCTCCACGAGGAGGCGCGCGAGCACGGCTGGAGCGACGAGCAGCTGCTCGAGGCGATCGCCTACGTCGCGCTCGAGCGCTTCACCGCGATGGTCAACGTCGCCGGCGACGTGCCCGTCGACGGCTCGGTCGAGGACACCCGGACCCTGCGGGCCGCGTAGGCGAATGAGCTCGGCGCAGGACGGTCCGCAGCCGGCGCCGCGCAGGAGCGGCCCGGCGCAGCGGACCCTCGTAGCGACGTGCGACGGGCGGCCCAGCTGTTGTCCGTACTACCACCAGGCGATCGAGCTGATCGGGCGCCGCTGGACGGGCGCGATCGTCAGCGTCCTGCTGCGCCGCAACCCCATGCGATTCGGTCAGATCGCCGAGGCCGTGCCCGAGCTCTCCGACCGCCTGCTGTCCGAGCGCATGAAGGAGCTCGAGCGCCACGGCGTCGTCGTGCGCACGGTGCGCCCCGGGCGTCCGGTGCGCGTGGAGTACGAGCTCACCGAGATGGGGCGCGAGCTCGGCCCCGCGGTACGCGAGCTGGAGCGCTGGGCACGGCGCTGGCTGGCGTAGCAGCCGGCCCAGACACCGGCGCGCCCGCGCCACTAGGCTCCCGCGCATGAGTGACGACCGCCCGCGGACGCCCGACGACGTCAAGGCGATCGTCGCCGACCGTGACATCCGCTTCATCCGGCTGTGGTTCACCGACATCCTCGGTCAGCTCAAGTCGTTTTCGATCAACCGCGACGAGCTCGACGACGCGTTCGAGGGCGGGATGGGCTTCGACGGCTCGTCGATCACCGGCTTCAACGCGATCGAGGAGTCAGACATGCTCGCCATGCCCGACCCGTCGACGTTCGCGATCCTGCCGTGGCGGCCCGAGGAGCAGGGCGTCGGGCGCCTCTTCTGCGACGTGCTGACGCCTGAGCGCACACCCTACGAAGGCGATCCGCGACACGTCCTGCGCCGCGCGCTGCAGCGCGCCGGCGCGATGGGCTTTGACACCTTCAACGTCGGCCCCGAACTGGAGTACTTCCTCTTCAAGGACTCCCAGGGCACGGAGGTGCTCGACAACGGCGGCTACTTCGACCTCACGACGCTCGACGCGGGCTCGGATGTGCGGCGCGAGACCGTCCTCGCGCTCGAGCAGCTCGGCATCCACGTCGAGTACACCCACCACGAGGTCGGCCCGAGCCAGCACGAGATCGACATGCGCTACGCCGACGCCATGAAGATGGCCGACGACTGCATGACGTACCGCATCACGGTCAAGGAGTACGCGATGAAGTACGGCTGGCACGCGACGTTCATGCCCAAGCCGCTGTTCGGCGAGAACGGCTCGGGGATGCACACGCACATGAGCCTCTTCAGGGACGCAAAGAACGCGTTCTTCGATCCCGACGACCCGTACTTCCTGTCGGACATCGGCAAGGCCTTCATCGCCGGCCAGCTCAAGCACGCCCGCGAGATGTCCGCGATCTTCGCGCAGTGGGTGAACTCCTACAAGCGCCTCGTGCCGGGCTTCGAGGCGCCCGTCTACGTCGCGTGGAGCCGCCGCAACCGCTCGGCGCTCGTGCGCGTGCCGCTCTATCACCCAGGCAAGGAGAACGCCACGCGGATGGAGCTGCGCTGCCCGGATCCCGCCTGCAACCCGTACCTGACGTTCGCCGCCCTGCTGCATGCCGGCCTCGAGGGCATCGAGAAGGGCTATGAGCTGCCCGAGCCGATGGACAAGAACCTCTACCACCTGTCGCCCGACGACCGCCGCCGCCTCGGCATCGAGCAGCTGCCCGAGACGCTCGGCGAGGCGATCGAGCTGACAGCGCAGTCCGAGCTCGTGCTGCGCACCCTCGGTGAGCACATGTTCAACCGCTACGTCGAGATCAAGCGCCGCGAGTGGGAGGACTACCGCGTGCAGGTCAGCCAGTGGGAGCTTGACCGCTACCTGCCGGTCCTCTGAGGAGCCTCGGGGACGTTGCGCTGGCGGGCGCCGGCGCTACCGGCTCTCGGCGAGCTTCGACGGCAGCCAGATCTTCGGTCCGATCTCGAACGTCAGCGCCGGAACCAGCACGGAGCGCACGAGGAACGTGTCCAGCAGGACGCCAAAGGCGACGACGAAGCCGATCTCGGTCAGGAATACGAGCGGCAGCACGCCGAGCACCGAGAAGACCCCGGCCAGCACGACGCCGGCCGACGTGATGACAGCGCCGGTGACCGCCAGGCCTCGCAGCATCCCCTCGCGGGTCCCGTGGCGCAGCGTCTCCTCGCGGACGCGGGCCATGAGGAAGATGTTGTAGTCGATCCCCAGCGCGACGAGGAAGATGAAGGCGAACAGCGGCAGCGACGGGTCGCTGCCCGGGAAGCCGAAGACGACGTCGAAGACGATCGCGCCGACGCCGAGCGAGGCGGCGAAGGACAGGATCACGGTCGCGATCAGCAGCAGCGGGGCGACGAGCGCGCGCAGCAGCAAGATCAGGATCAGCAGCACGACGACGAGCGCGATCGGGACGATGACGCGGTTGTCGCGCGAGGCGGCCTCGCGCAGGTCGTACTCGACCGCCGTGCCGCCGCCGACGAGCGTCTGCTCGCCGCCCGCGCGCTTGGCGGCTGCGCGGATCCCCGGGACCAGGTCAAACGCCTGGGTGGAGAACGGATCGGGCTCGAGCACGGCGGCCAGCAGCACGCCGTCCTCGGTGCGCTTGACCTGCCGGACCTCGCTCACGCCGGGTGCCTCGACGACCGCACTGGTGACGGCCTCGACGCGCGCCGGATCGGGCACGACGACGTCGGTCGGGGCGTTGGAGCCGCTGGGGAACGCCTGCGCGAGCAGCTCTTGGCCCGCGACCGCCTCGACATCGTCGCGGAAGCCGTTGCCGCTCGTCAGGCCGGTGTCGAAGTTCAAGAGGCCCAGGGAGAGCACGAGCAGCACGGCGACCGCGCCGAGCCAGACGCGCCGTGGGCTGCGCGCGACGCGGTCGCCGACGCGCCGCCAGGCCCCGTGCATCTCGTCGGCGCCCTCGCTGCCGTACTGCGGGATGCGCGGCCAGAACGCGCGCCGGCCCCAGATCACGAGCCAAGCGGGCAGCAGCGTCAGCATCGCGAGCATCGCGACGGCCACGCCGAGCGCGCCGATCGGGCCAAGGCCGGAGGTGCCGTTGACGTCGGCGAGCGTCAGGCACAGCAGCGCCGCGATGACCGTCATGCCCGAGGCGAAGATCGCCGGACCGGCTGTGCGCAGGGCGAGCGCCATCGCCTCGTGCTTGTCCTCGTGGCGGCGCAGCTCCTCGCGGTAGCGCGCCACGAGCAGCAGCGCGTAGTCGGTGCCGACGCCGAGCACGAGGATCGACAGGATCGCCGACGACTGGCCGTTGACCGTGACGCCGAGCTCGGTCAGGACGTAGCCGATCGAGCGTGTCGCGAGCTCGGCGAAGATGATCGCCAGCAGCGGGATCCAGAGAAACACCGGGCTGCGATAGATCAGTGCGAGCAGCACGAGCACGAGCAGCAGCCCGGCGCCGAGCAGGGCGCCGTTGATGCCCTCGAAGACCTTGATCTGGTCGGCCGCGTAGCCCGCCGGGCCGGTCACCTTCGCCTCGAGGCCGCCGCCGGGATCGCTGACGCGCTCGCGGACTGCGTCGACGGGGTCGAGGATCGTCTCCGCCTCGCCGTCTCCGGTGACCTGCGCCTGCACGATCGCGGCGGTCCCGTCGCGCGAGAAGACCGGCTCCTCGAAGGGCGTCGTGGCGCGCAGGTTCAGCGCGTTGACCGCGGCGCGGTCGGCGGCGATCCGGCGCCTGTCGGCGCTCGTCAGCCCGCCCTCGCGGCGGTACACGATGACCATCGGCGCCAGCTCGCCGCCCTGGAAGCGCTCGAACGCGGCGAGCGCCCTCGTCGACTCGGCGTCGCCGGGCAGAAAGGAGGTGGACTCGTTCTCCTCGGCGTCGGTGAACTTCCCGGGGAGGTTGGCCCCGAACGAGACGACCATGGCGATGAGCCAGATCGCGGCCACCACCCACTTCGCACGGCGCCCCGCGGGCGTGGTGAGCATCGACGCCATGGCCGACTTCTACACGATCAATCGGCGGGCTGAGGGTACGGAATGTAGAAGCGCCTGCAATTCGTCGGGCTCCGCGACCGGCCGCTGGCAAGCGAAGCGCTCGCAGACATAGGCGGCGGCGCGGCCGTGCAGCGGCGCACGCCCCTCGAGCAGCGGCACGCCCGCGCCGTCCGTGCCGTCCCCGCCGGCGAGCACGAGGTGCGGCCGAAACCGCGCCCGCACCACCCGCTGCAGCGTGATCGTGTCCGGACCGACGAGCGCCACCTCCTGCGTCGGCGCGAGATGGAAGTCGAGTGCCTGCAGGAGGTGCCCGAACGCCAGCGGCGATCGCCGCAGCAGGTCGCCGAAGAGCCGCAGGACGCCGAGGGCCGCCGCCTCGTAGTGCGCCTCGCCGGTCAGCGCGGCGAGCCGCAGCAGTCCGAATGCCGCGCTGGACTGGCCCGACGGGATCGGCGAATCGTCGATCTCCTTGCGCCGTGCGACGAGCCGCTCGTGGTCGCCGGAGGTCTGAAAGAAGCCGCCTCGGTCGGGGTCGCCGTAACGCTCGATCATCGCGTCGGCGAGGTCGCGGGCGGCGTGAAACCAGCGCGGCTCGAAGGTCGCCTCGTAGAGCGTCAGCAGCGCCTCGACGAGGAACGCGTGGTCCTCGAGGTAGGCGTTGAGCTTCGCCTCGCCGCAGTTGTACGTGCGCAGCAGACGCCCGTCGGCGCTGCGCATCTCGTCGAGCACGAACGCCGCGGCGCGGCGGGCAGCGGCGCGGTAGTCCTCGCGCTCGAGCACCGCGCCCGCCTCGGCCAGCGCGCTGAT
>CADCVQ010000182.1 GCA_902806175.1 uncultured Solirubrobacteraceae bacterium | reverse complement strand
GAGGCGCTGAGCGGCATCTGCGCGGCGGTATGCGCCTGGGCAGCCGCGCTGCGCGGCGCCTGCGCCGCCGTGGCTGGCTGAGCGGAAGCGCCGCGCGGCACCTGCGCCGTCCGCGTTTGGCTTCTGGGTCGCCGCGTAGCGCGTGCCCGTGGCGCACGCGGCGTCGCAGAGTCGCGGGCGGCGGGCGAGGGCTGCCCCTGCGAGGGCGGCGCCGGTGGCGCCTGATCGGCCGCGGGCGCTTCGGCCGGCGGCGGCTGAGCCGGTGGCTGTGCCGTTGGTTCCTCCGGGGCTGACGGCTGGTCGCGCCCGTCCTGCGCGTCTTGGGCGCTGGCGGGCGGTGGGTCGGCGTCGGCCGCCGCTCCGTCGGGCGGAGCATTGTCGTCGTCCTGCTGCGCGTCGGGCGGCCGACTGGCCGCGCCATCGCCGGGATCGAATCCGGCGTCGTGGGCGTGATCGCCCGCGGCGGGTCGAGTGCCATCGTCGGACGCCTCCTGCGACGGCTCGGTCGTCCCCTCCGACCTCTGGTCGGACTCCCCGGCGAACGCCGCCGCCGGACCGACCGTCGTGACCGCGAGCACGGCGGCGGCCATCGCCGCCCCGGCGCGCTGCGACACGACCGCTGGCGAAGGGATCGAGCCGAGCAGTCGCTCGTCGCGGCAGATCGGGCAGTCGGGGTGAAACGCCAGTCGGGCGTGCGTCTGGCGGTCGCGCAGGTGCTTGCTCAGGGCAGGCATCTTTGGTCTCTGGTGTGGGTGTGGTTTGTCATCATCAGTTCAGGGGGTCGGTGACGCAGCGGTAGGCCTTGCTTCCGGCGCCGGTGTCGGGAGTAAGCCCGACGCTGCCACCCTTGGTTATGACGTACAGGACATCAACCTGTCCCGGCTTCGCCGTCGAGGGGTACACGTGCGAGGTGAACTCACCGCCGGGCGCGAGGTCGAACGCGCTCAGCGCTGCCAGCATTTCGCCGTGCGTCGGCAGCCGCCGGCCCGGTCCCGCGGGGGTGCCGACGCCCGAGCACGTGATCACCGCGCCGCCATAGGAGGCGGGTTCCCGCGGCGTTCGCTCGACGCACACGTCGGCGAGCGGATACGTATCGGCCGGGCACCTGATCTTGAAGTCAGCGGCACCGAAGCCCTGTAGCAGCGCGGCGTTGTCGGCAACACGTGCGCGCGTGACCCGGCCAAGCGCCGATTCCCTCACCTGCACCCCCGTCAGGGTGTTCTTCTTCAGCTTGCTGGCGCTGATCGAGCGGTTCTTGATGTTCGCGCCGCTGATCTTGACCGCCGCGTAGGAGCTGCCGCCCAGCGCGATGAAGACCGCCAGCGTCGACATGACGTTCCCGTACGTAAGCCGTGTCCGTACCTGCCTGAGCACCTCGACCCTCCCCTCGCCGCCGCCGAGTGCGCAGGCTAGACCGGGCTTCGGCGCACGGTCAACCGGACTTTGGGCCAGTGCTCACGAGCGCTTTGAACGCGCGCCCGCGGGCCTCGTAGTCGGCAAACTGATCAAACGACGCGCACGCCGGCGACAGCAGCACGACGTCGCCCGCCGTCGCCGCGGCGCGCGCGCGCTGCACGGCGGTGGCGAGGTCGCCGCACTGCTCGCCGCCGACCTCGCTGCCGATCCGCGCGGCGTCCTCGCCGATCAGGTACGTCGCGAACGCCGTGTCGCGCAGCGGCGCAAACGACTGCCCCTTGCCCTGGCCGCCGAGGATCAGGTGCACGCGCACGTCGCGCGGGAAGCTCGCCAGCGCGACCAGCGTCGAGGCGACGTTCGTCGCCTTTGAGTCGTTGACGAACAGCACGTCGCCGATCCGCGCCACCTCCTCCAGGCGGTGCTCGACGCCCGCGAACGTCCGCAGGCCCGTACGCACCGCGTCGCGGTCGATCCCGCGCGCCAGCGCGATCGCCGCCGCGGCCGCGGCATTCGCGCGGTTGTGCGCGCCGCGCAGGCGGATCTCGTCGTGGGCGATCAGCGGCTCCTCGTCCCACCACAGATGGCCCGCCCGGTCGTCGAGCTCGCCGCGCGGCCCGAACGGCACGCGCCGCGCGCAGCCGCCGAGGTCGTCGACCTCGAGGTCGAAGGGAAACACCGCGACGTCGTCGTTGCCCTGGCGCGCGAACACCTGCAGCTTCGCGGCGAGATAGTCCTCCAGCGTGCCGTGGCGGTCGAGGTGGTCGGACTCCACGTTGAGCAGCACGGCGCCGTCGGGGGCGAACTCGAGGGTGTCCTCGAGCTGAAACGAGCTCGCCTCGCAGACCACCGTGGCGTCCTCGTCGAGCTCCCCCGCCAGGCCGCTGACGGCGGTGCCGACGTTGCCGGCGACCGCGACGGGCAGCCCCGCCTCGCGGTGGATGTGGCCCAGCAGCTCGACCGTCGTCGTCTTGCCGTTCGTACCGGTCACGGCGACGAACTCGTTGGGCAGCAGGCGCCAGCCGAGCTCGAGCTCGCCGAGCACGGGCATGCCGCGGGCGCGCGCGCGCGCGATCACCGGCGCCTCGCGCGGCACGCCCGGCGACTTGACGATGGCGCGCGCGCCCGCCAGCTGCGCAAGGCCATCGGTCTGCACGTGAGCCTCGACGAAGTCCGGTACCTCCGCGGGCGAGCCGCGGTCGACGGCGACGACCTGCTCGCCGCGCGCGAGCAGCGCCCGCGCCGCCGCCACCCCCGATCGCGCCAGCCCCACGACGAGCCAGGGACCCGGCGGAAGCGGTGGCCTGCTACTGGTTCGTCTCACGACAGGACGACCGTCTCACGCAACGGACGCCTGATAGAGCGTGAAGCCGATCGCGCTGCAGATCGCCGCGATGATCCAGAAGCGCAGGATGATCTTCGTCTCCGACCACCCCAGCAGCTCGAAGTGGTGGTGGATCGGCGCCATGAGAAACGGTCGCTTGCGAAACGTCTGAAACGAGAAGACCTGGATCATCACGCTGAGCGCCTCGACGACGAAGATCCCGCCGAGCAGGATCAGCAGGATCTCGGTCTTCGTCATGACGGCGAGGCCGGCGATCGCGCCGCCGAGCGCCAGCGACCCGGTGTCGCCCATGAAGATCGTTGCCGGAAACGCGTTGAACCACAGAAAGCCCACGCAGGCGCCGACGACGCAGGCCGAGAGGATCGCAAGGTCGTGCTGGCCGGTCGTGATGAACGTGATCCCGATGTACGCCAGGGCGACGATGGCAGCGCAGCCTGCCGCGAGGCCGTCGAGGCCGTCGGTGAGGTTGACGGCGCTCGTCGTCCCGGCGACGACGATGTAGATCAGCACGAGAAACGGCAGCCCGGCGAGGAAGCTCAGGTCGATCTGGTAGTCGACGATGCGCAGGCGCAGCGTCTGTGGCAGCCCGGCCTGCTCCGTCGCGATCCACCACAGCCCGACCGAGATGAGGATCGTGATCCCGAGCTTCATCCGCGCGCTCAGCCCCAGCGAGCGGCGGCGCACGATCTTCGTGTAGTCGTCGGCGAAGCCGAGCAGGGCACAGCCCATCGCCGCCCCGTAGACCCCGATCGCCCGCCAGTCGTACTCCGACAGGATCAGAAACGGGATCGAGATCGCGGTGACGATGATGATCCCGCCCATCGTCGGGGTGCCGGCCTTGACGTGGTGCTTGGCCGGGCCCTCCTCGCGGATGAACTGGCCGAACTCGCGCTGCTGCAGAAACGCGATGAACTTCGGCGACAGGAAGATGCAGATGAGCAGCGCCGCGGTACCGGCGATGAGAACCTCGCCCATGCCTGCGCCTACTCCCACGCCGCTGCCTGCAGGCCCTGCGCTACGACCTCCAGGCCGACGCCGCGCGAGCCCTTCACGAGCACCGTGTCGCCGGGCTTGACGATGTCGCGCACGACGCCGGTTGCCTCGGCGGCGTCGGCCGTGACGTACAGCAACCCTCGAAACGCTCCGGCCATCGCCACCGCGCGCGGGCCCACGGTGACGAGCACGTCGATGCCGTGCCGCGTCGCGTAGTCGCCGATCTCGGCGTGAAAGCGCTGCTCCTGGTCGCCGAGCTCGAGCATGTCTCCCAGAACCGCGACCCGGCGGCCGGACGGAGCGGCGGACGCGGCGAGGTCATCGAGGGCGGCGCGCATCGACATCGGGTTGGCGTTGTAGCAGTCGTCGATGACGAGCACCGGGCCGGGGAGCTCGATCCGCTGCCCGCGCAGGGCGCTGAGCTCGACCTGCAGGCGCCCGCCGGGCTCGACGCCGGCGGCGCGCGCGGCCGCGAGCGCGGCGAGCGCGTTGAGGCGCATGTGGCGCGAGCTGAATGGCAGCTCCAGGTCATCGGGCAGCTGCGCGACATCGCCGTTGGGCCCGAAGGTGACGGTGTGCAGGTCGTCGCGCAGGTGAGCGTCGAGCAGCGGCTCGTCCGCCGGCAGCACCGCGGTGGCACCGGGCCGCAGGTCGACGAGCAACTCGGCCTTCGCCGCCGCGACCGCCGCCAGCGAACCGAGCAGCTCGAGATGTACGGGGCCGACGTTGACGATCACGCCGACGTCGGGCTCGGCGATCGCCGCAAGCTCCGCGATCTGCCCCGCGCCGCGCATGGCCATCTCGAGCACGAGCACCTCGGTGTCCGCGGGCGCCGCGAGGATCGACAGCGGCAGCCCGATCTCCGTGTTGAGGTTCTCGCGGCTGGCGACGACGCGCCGCTGCTGGGCGAGCATCGCGGCGAGCAGGTCCTTCGTCGACGTCTTGCCGGTCGAGCCCGTGATCGCGATGACCTGGGCGCCGAGCGCGCGGCGCCACGAGCGCGCGAGCGCCTGCAGTCCGGCGAGCGGGTCGTCGGCGGCGAGCAGCACACCGGGGCGGGCGGCGGCGCGCGTGTGCTCGGGGGCCACCAGGACGCCCCAGGCGCCGGCGGCCAGCGCGGCATCGGCGTAGCGCCCACCGTCGACGTTGCGGCCGGTGAGGCCGACGAAGAGGTCGCCGGGCTGCACCTCGCGCGAGTCGATCGTCACGCGCAGCGGCCCGGGCGGCACGTCGTCGAGCCGCGGCACCGGCCGCACGAGCCGCACGCCGGCGGCCTCGGCGACGACCTCAGGCGACCAGTCGCGCACGCAGCGCCTCTCGCTGGATCGATCGGGGCATCGTCGCCCGGCGCCCCCCGCTCACGGCGCTCCGTCCAGCAGCTCGACTTCGACATCGAGCGCTTGATAGGTCGGCAGCGCGCGTCGATCGCGCGTCGCGAGCGGCAGCCGGTGCTGTGCGGCGGCGGCTCCCACCAGCGCGTCGTAGACCGATCCGCCGGCGATCCCCCTCGCCTGCAGGTCCGACAGGAGTGCCGCGGCCGCCTGCTCGCTCAGAAAGCGCGAGTGCGGGAAGTTCGCTGCCAGGAGGCGCGCCACGGTAGCGGGGGTGCGGCGTGCGGGCGCCGGCAAACGCGTGAGCACCGAGAATGCCTCGAAGGCGGCGTGACCGGCGAGCCCGAGCCGCCGATCCGCCAGTGCCGCGAAGGTGGCGTCATGGTCGCGATGATCGGTGACCGTCAGCGCCACCGCGACACTGGTGTCCACGAGCAGCTGCGGGTGGCCTTCAGCGCTGGTCGCCATCGCGCAGCGACCGCACGGCCTCGTCGTCGAGGACCGTTCCGGACGCGGGGATCACGAGCCGGCCGCTGCGCTCATCCAGAGACTCCGCGGCGAGCGACTCCACCCTGATCCCGGTGCCGTCGGCGTGCACCTCGACCGGCCCGGGCCGCAGGCCCAGCCGTTCGCGCAGGGTCTTGGGGATCACGAGCCGCCCTGCCTTGTCAATGGTTGCTCTCATGCCTGAAGACTACCGCCCAAATGGTTCGCATCCTCAGGCGACCAGTCGCGCACGCAGCGCCTCTTGCGCCACCGAGACGTCGTCGAAGGGCAGCTTGCGCCCGCCCTCGAACTCCTGGCCCTGCTCGTGACCCTTGCCGGCGATGACGACGACGTCGCCCGGTCCCGCGATCTGGACGGCGCGCTCGATCGCGGCGTGGCGGTCGACGATCGCCTCGGTGGCGCTGCGGTCCTCGATGCCGGCCAGGATCTGCTCGACGATCGCCGCCGGATCCTCCGAGCGGGGGTTGTCCGACGTGACGATCGTGTGGTCGGCGAGGCGCGCCGAGATCGCGCCCATCTGCGGGCGCTTGCCGCGGTCGCGGTCGCCGCCGCAGCCGAACACGCAGACCAGGCGTCCCGCCGTCAGCGGCCGCGCCGCGGCGAGCACGTTCTCCAGCGAGTCGGGGGTGTGGGCGTAGTCGACGAGCACGGCGAAGTCCTGCCCCTCGTCGACGGGCTCGAAGCGCCCGGGCACGCGGCCGGCCTCCGGCAGCGCTGCGACGATCGTCGCGTCGTCGACGCCGAGCGCGCGCACGGCGGCGACCGCGCCCAGCACGTTCATCACGTTGAAGCGGCCGGGCAGCGGCGAGCGCAGCCTGAGCTCGCCGGCAGAGAAGGTCGAGCCGGTGAACGCGCTGTCGATCTCGGTTGCGCGCAGGTCGGCGTCCGGCGCGTCGATCGCCACCGTGACGAGTTGCGCCACCGCACCGCGGATCTCGTTCGCCAGCCGCGCGCCGTAGGGGTCGTCGACGTTGACGACCGCCACCCGCGGCCGGCCCTCGACGAAGAGCCTGCACTTCGCCGCGAAGTACTCCTCCATCGTTGGGTGGAAGTCGAGGTGGTCCTGCGTGAGGTTCGTGAAGATCGCCGCCGCCCAGTGGATCGCGTCGGCGCGACCCAGCGCGAGGGCGTGGCTGGAGACCTCCATGACGCAGTGGCTGTCGCCGCCGTCGCGCATCGCGGCGAACGTCGCCTGCAGGTCGATCGCCTCGGGCGTGGTCCGCGCGACCGGGTGCTCGACGCCGCCGACGATCGACGTGACCGTGCCGAGCAGCCCCGTCTGCTCCCCCGCCGCCTCGAGCAGCGCGCGCACGAGGTACGCCGTTGTCGTCTTGCCGTTCGTGCCGGTCACGCCGATCGTGCGCAGCGTCGCGGTGGGGTCGCCGTGCAGCCGCGCGGCGGCGGGCGCCATCGCCGCGCGGACGTCCTCGACGAGGATCTGCGGCACGTCGACCTCGAGCGGGTGGTCGACGACCAGCGCGACGGCGCCCCGCTGCACCGCGTCGGCGGCGAAGTCGTGGCCGTCGCGGGTGAAGCCGCGCACGCAGAAGAAGACCGCGCCAGGGGCGACGCGGCGGTTGTCGTAGGCAAGCGCGGTGACCTCGACCTCCGGGGTGTCGCGGGCAGCGTCGCCGAACAACTCGCGCAGCGTCATCGCTGCGCGAGTGTAGAAGGCGACGCGGCGCTGCTACCGGACGCGGACCTTGACGGTCTTGGTCGTGAACCCGCTGCGCGCGACGCGGATGCTGACGAAGCCCTTCTTCGTCGGACGGAGCGTCATCACGGCCGAGCCGCGCTTGTTCGTGCGCTTCGTCTGCGGGCGCACACCGGCGCCGGTAGCGCGGACGCTCGCCAGACGCTGTGCCCGGCCCGCTCCCCGGACGACGACGCTGAGCCGCGAGGTCCGGTTGCGCCGCAGGCTGCCGAGAACGCGGACGCTGAGCGGCTTGCCCTTGACGATGGCGTTGCTGACGAAGGAGCCGACGTTGTTGCCCTCGTCGACGCTGGCCACGCGCCAGTACAGCGGGGCGCCCCTCTTGCGATAGTCGGCAGCCTCGAGCGTGGGCGCCCACGACGTGTTGTTCGTGCGGGTGGAGTCGACGAGCTTCGAGAAGCTCTCGCTCGTGGACACCTCGACGCGGTAGCTCGCCGCCGCGGCGGCCGGGCTCCAGCCCAACACGAGCCGGGTCGTCCCCGATCGCGTGGCGCGTGGCGCCGCCGGCGGGCTGATGAGCCTCGTGAAGTCACGCTGCGGGGAGTACGCGCTCGCGACCACGCCGCTGCGCGTCGCGAAGTTCGCCCGTACGCGGAACTTGAACGTGCCGATGCCGGTCAGCTTCGAGAACGTGCCCGCCGGCGACTTGACGTTGAAGACGTTCGAGTCGCCATCGGCCTCGTCGAGCTGGAAGTCGTAGGAGACCGCACCGGGCACAGCCGACCACAGGAGCGGCGGTGGCAGCTCACCCCTGAGCGGGATGTCAGGCGAGAACACCGGCGACGGCAGGCGGCGCCGGAAGCTGCCGAGCTCCGACCACCGCAGCTCGACGCGCACGGTGTTGCGCAGCGCCTGCAGCTGCTCCGCACGCACCCGCCAATAGAGCACGGTGTCCGCCGGATAGGGGGTGCTGCTGGTGTACGCGGTCGACGAGGTGACGACGTCGTCGAGCAGGTCGCCGAACTGCGGGTCGGCCGACACCTGGAGGCGATACTTCTGCGCTGACTCGGCCGGCGTCCACCGGAACGTCGGCTGCGTCGTGACGTCAGCGCCGCCGACCGGCTGGATTGGGGCCGCCGGCAGCGAGAGCTTGTTGAAGCTCCGGGGCGCGTACTCGGCGGGTCCGCCACTGACGCCGGCACCCGTGGGGCTGGCGGTCGGGACGACGGCCCAGAAGTATTGCGTCGCCTCGTCCTCGAGCGCCCAGTTCGGGGCGTACGTCGTGTTCGCGGTGAAGGCGGCGTCGATCACGTTCGTGAAGTTCGAGTCGCGGGCGATGAACACGTAGTAGCGACGAGCTCCGGCCACCGGGTGCCAGCTGAGAACCGGCGTACGCGTGACTGCTTCTCCGGCTGGGCCGATGTAGGCCGGGGGGTTGGCGGGGAGCGCCGCCCCGGTGTCGTCGGCGGGCTTCTGGAACGTGAACGCGGGCTGGTTCTGGTCGCCGCCGACCTGCGTCCACGCGCTCACGACCGGGCTCACGGCGTTGTCGTTCTCGCGGAACGAGTCGTCGCTGAGGGCGCGGACGCGGATGCAGTATGAGACGCCGTTGGCGAATCCGGCTACGCCTGGGAACGCGTTCTCAGGCGTGAACGGGTGGCCCGACCGAGCCGTGTTCCCGTTGGGAAGCAACGACGCGGTGATGCCGACTCCGCCGGGGACACCGCCCTCGTGCGTCGGAGACAGCGACGACCACGCGGTGGCCGCCGTCTTGATCGGCGAGCTGGCGTTGCTCCAGTTGCACGCCCCGCTGGCGTAGTTGGACCACTGCACGTGGTACAGGGCGGCTCCCGGGACCGGATCCCACTGGATCGTCGCACCGTTCAACACCGTCGCGGTGCTTGGCGGCAGCGGGCCGTTGTGGTCGCGCAGATGCAGACCCGGGACCGACGGCGTGACGGCGTCGTAGGCCTTCTGGAACGTCGGCCCGCGATTCCACTGGCCGGGGTTGCCGTCGATGTCGAACGCACGCACGCGCCAGTGATAGCCGCTGCTGCCGGCGAAGTCGTTGTTGTTGGGCAGGATGCGCGTGGGCGACAGCGACGTGCCGATGACGGGGTCCTTGCAGCAGACGCGCGAACCGGCGGCGAAGTCGTCGTCGGGGTTGATCTCGACCTCGTAGCGCGCAGCGCCAGGAACGAGGTCCCAGCTCATCAGCGGGTCGAAGACGCGCTCGCTGGCGTTGAGGTCCAACAGGCTCGTGCCGGTCGCCGTCTGCCAGGTCCAGGTGAAGGACCCGACGCGCGAACGCGTCCCGCGCAGGCCGCCCGAGTCGATGGGCGTGATGGCCCAGAAGTAGCGCCCGACCGGCAGCGTGCCCTGCAGTGCAAAGGCCGTGCCCGGCACCTCGGCCGGCTTGTTCTGCGGCGTGCCGACGAGCTGCGCGAACGTCGGATCGGTCGCGATCGTGACGATGTACCTCGTCGCGTACTTCACCGGCTCCCAGCGGAGCATCAGCGGCGCGTTTGGCCATGACACCGCGAACTCGTCCGCGGGCGCCGTCAGCGTCGGCGGCGTCGTCCACGCCTTGGTGAACGAGCGTCCCTTGGTCCACCTGCCGACGCGTGACTTCGAATCGATCGCGCGGACACGCCAGAAGTAGTTGCCGTCGGGCACGGACTTGTCGAGGGTGGCCGCGGTGTTACGGGTCTTCTGCGAGCCCTTGCCCTTGCCCCTGCCCAGAACGATGGAATTGAACTTCGGGTCGTCCGAGAGCTGGAACTCGTACTCCTTTGCGCCCTTCACGGACTTCCAAGTGAAGCTTGGCAGCGCCTCGACGGACGCCGACGCGGCCGGCGATTGCAGCGGGGGCGCCTTCAGCGCAGCATGCGCAGAGGTCGACATGGTGAGTCCTGTCAACACGCCGGCGACGGCGAGGAGGCCGGCGATCGGGATTCTGCGCGCGCGGGAAGTCACTGCAACAACACCATCCTTGGGGGTCAAAGCGCGAAGTCGCGCCACCTCAGGGTCGCCGCGGAGGCTAGGTGTAGTCGAGACCGCCTTCTACGGGACCTTGGTCCAGGGGTCGAGCAGGACCACCTGGCGACGCTCAGCGGGGCGCGATCCCCAGGTACGGCAGCGCGAAGCGCATGATCTCGCGAAAGGCCGGCGCCGCGACCTCCGAACCGTAGATCTCACCTTGAGGTTCATCCACCATGACGGTGACGAGCAGCTTGGGGCGTTTGGCCGGCGCAAAGCCGACGAACGACCCGATGAAACGCGTCTTGGAGTACTCGCCGGTCGTGCGGTCGACCTTGTTCGCCGTGCCGGTCTTGCCCGCCAGCGAATAGCCGGGGATCGCGACCTGGCTCGCAGTGCCGCCCGCCTCGGTGACACCCTCGAGCATGTCGCGGATCTGCGCCGCGGTCGTCTGTGAGATGACGCGCCTGCCGCGCGGGGTCGGCGTGCGGATCCCCTCGATCTCGGAGATGATCCGCGGGCTGCGCATGATCCCGCCGTTGGCGACGGCCGAGTACGCGGCGGCCAGTTGCAGCGGGGTTACCGACTCGCCCTGCCCGATCGGGAGGTTGCCCATCGAAGAACCGGAGTACTTGTCGAGCTTGAGCACCTGGCCCGTCTCCTCGGCGGGCAGCTCGACGCCGGTCTTCCTGCCGAAGCCGAAGCGCCGGACCCACTGGTCAAAGCGCCGATCCCCGAGCCGCTGGCCGATGCGAACCGTGCCGACGTTGCTGGACTGGGCGAGGATCTCCTTCGTCGAGAGATCCACGGTGCCGCGCTCGTGGGCCTCCTTGATCGTGCGGTCGGCCACGTCGATCGTCGGCGGCAGGTGAAAGATGTCGTCCGGCGTGACGACCTTCTCCTCCAGGGCGCCGGCGACGGTGAACGCCTTGAACGTCGAGCCGGGCTCGTAGTTGAAGCCGACGGCGCGGTTCTGCGCCGCGTACTGGGGCGCTCCGGCGCTGTCGTTGGCATCCACGCGCGGCCAGTTGGCCAGCGCGAGGATCGTATTTGAGTAAGGGTCCATCACGAGCGCGGTCGCGCCCTTCGGCCGCCAGGTGAGGCCGACCTGCGCCAGGACGTCCTCGACCTTGCCCTGCAGCTCGGCGTCGAGCGTCAGGCGCAGGTCGCTGCCGGCCTCTGCGCGCTCGGTCTCCTGCAGCACGATCGGCTCGCCGAGCGCGTCCTTGACGATGCGGCGCTTGCCGTCCCTGCCGCGCAGGATGTCGTCCTTCGCGTACTCCAGGCCGGCGAGCCCGTCGCCATCGGTCCCGACCCAGCCGAGCACCTGCGAGGCAAGCCACTTGCGCGGATACTGGCGCCGCGAGCTCGGGATGAACTGCAGCCCCTCGATCTTCAGCTTCTTGATCTTCGCCGACTGCGTCTGGGGCATGTTGCGCGCGAGGTACACGAACCCGCCCTTCTCGGCGAGCTTGTTGAGCACCTTGACCTGGCTTGTGCCCAGCAGCGGGGCCAGGCGGCGCGCGACCTTCAGCGGCGACGTGACGAGATACGGCGTGACGGCGATGTCGTCCGCCGGCTCGGAGACCGCGAGCTCGATGCCGTTGCGGTCGACGATCGCGCCGCGGCGGGCGGGCACGTCGATCTGCTCGACCTGCTGCGTGCTGGCGACGGCCTGCAGGGAGGGGCCGCGGATCGCTCCCAGCCACGCGGCGCGGATACCGGCGACCGCCAGGAGGGCGAGAAAGAGCGCGAACAGCAGCCCGATGCGCCGTTCGGTGAGCCCGACTATGGGATCGCCACCCCGCCCGAGGGGGCCGTCGCGGGCGCGGCCGGGGCTGGTGCGGCCGGCGCCGGTGTTGCGGTCGCCGCGCCGGTGGCCG
>CADCVQ010000181.1 GCA_902806175.1 uncultured Solirubrobacteraceae bacterium | reverse complement strand
GGGGGGGGCACCTCGCGCGCGGTCGCGCGCACGCTGGCCGCGTCGAACACGATCTCCGCGCCCGCGGTCGCGGGCGCCGGCGGGTCCGCGGGCACGGGCGCGTCCGCGGGCACGGGCGGGTCCGCGGGCACGGGCGGGTCCGCGGGCACGATGTCCCTCGCCGCCTCGGGTGCCTCGAGCGGCTCGGCGAGGCGCAGCGCGAGCGTGCGCAGCTGCGGCCACTGCAGCGCGATCTGCCCGACGCGCTCGGCAGCGATCGGGATCGTGATCGCCCACAGCACGAGCAACAGCCGCTGCGGCGCGCTGTGGAGATGGTCGAGGCCGACCACGACGACCGGGATCGCCAGGCCGATCCCGCAGGCCGTCTGCAGGAACGTCGCCATGGTGCGCGCGCACACCGCCGCGTGCGCCGACGCGACCCAGCCGCGCAGGCGCTCCTCGTGCTGCTCGGCGATCGCGGCCTCGGCGCCGTGCGCGCGGATCGCGAGCACTCCCAGCACCGCGTCGAGGTTCGTCTGGCCGACGGCGGCGAGGTGCTCGCGCGCACGCAGCTCGCGCTCGCGCAGCGGAAGCTGCACCGCCGCGGCGGCACCGAGCGCCCCCAGCGTCGCCAGGATCACGAGCGGCGCGCCGGCCGGATCGAGCACGCACAAAGCGGTAGCGACGAGCAGCGTCTCCAGAGCGGCTGCGAGCAGCTGCGTCGCCAGCAGCGGCAGGACGCGCAGCTCGTGCAGCACATGCGCGCGCTCGGCGAGATCCGACGGAGGGCGCGAGCGCAGGTAGCGATCGGGCAGGCGAGGAAGCTTGAGCGCGAGCGCGCGGCGCAGCCCGACCTCCAGACGCCGCCCGATCCCCAGCGCCGCGGCGGCCGCCAGCGTCTCGACCGCGGCAAGCACCAGCGCAAGACCCGCGACCGCCAGCAGCGTCGTGCGCACGTCGCTGTCGTCAAGCGAGCCCTGCAGCAGCGCCGTCTCGGCGACCGTGCCGCCGGCGAGCAGGACGACCGCCAGCAGCAGCGGCGCGATCGCGACGCGGCCGGCTGCCCGAGCGGCGCCGAGCAGGCTGCGAGCCGGCTGCGGGGGGGGCTCGGTCAGCGCGGCTGCGAGGTCCTCTGAGAGGGTGGCCGGATCGGGCGGCTCGTCGGCGCGGCCGCGGCCGCGCACGAGGACGGCGCCGCGCAGCAGGACCTCGTCGCCGCCGTCCAGCGGCCGCGCAAACCACGCCTCCGAAGACAAGGAGTCAAGCGCGGATGCCGGGTCGTCCACCGCGCGCTCGAGCAACGCCTGCGCACGGCCGCCGGTCAACCGATCGGGGAGCCCCGCGAGCGTGCGTGCCTGTGCGTCGAGCGCCGCCATCGCGGTCGGGCCGGCGTCGCTCGCTCGCGCGATCAGCGCCCTGGCTTCGCGCTCGCTGAGCCGCAGCGCCTGCAGGCGCTCGCGCAGCGCGTCCTGAAACGTCGGGGCGCCGACGAATGCCTCCCAGGCGGCGATCGGCACGGGCTGCTCGTGGATGTAGAGGAAGTCGGGCACTGCGCGGGCGCCGACGATCCGGCGTCCCGTAGCGGGATCCATGAGCTGCACCCAGCGCCCGTGGCGGCGCCACGCCACGACGAAGTGCGGCATCCCGTTGGGCAGCCGCGAGACGGCCATCGCCGGCAGCGCCGTCGCGCTGGCCAGCGGCACGTGGTCGGCCGGGAGCATGAGCTGCGCGACATCCATGCCGAGCGCGCGCGCGGCCGTCTCGAGCGCGTTGATCGACGTGCCGTCGACGTCGGTCTGACAGGCCTCGCGCAATCGCCCGTAGCTGACGTCGAGGCCGAAGCCCGCCAGCAGCGAGCGCAGCGCCGCCGGGCCGCAGTCCATCCCCGACGTCTGCACCGTCTCCGGGACGAGCAGCCGCGGCCCGCCGCTCCTCCTGCTCACGCCCCCGTACCGCCCAGCTCCGCGAGCCGCTCGCGGGCGGCGAGGAGGATCGGGTGATCTTCGGTGACGGCGCCGGTGAGATTCTCGATCGCGCGGCCGGCGAGCTGCAGCGCCTGCTCACGATCACCGCGCTGCTCGCTGAGCCGCGACAGGTTGATCAGCGTCGGCGCCAGCTCAGGATGCCCGGGCCCCTGCATGCGCTCGCGGACGGCCAGACCCTCGCGATAGGCGACGTCGGCCTCGTCGAGGCGGCCGACGCGGTGCAGCGCGGTGCCCAGCGCCGTGTGCGCGATCCCGACCTCGATGTGATCCGCTCCGTGCGCGGCCGCCATGTCGCGCGTCGTGCGCCGCAGCTCACGCTCGGCCTCCTCGTGACGACCCAGCTCTGACAGGATCGCCGCCAGCTGACCGCGATCGGCCGCGGTGTCCGGATGCGAGTCGCCAAGCGCGGCGGCATGCAGGTCAAGCGCCCGGCGAGTCTCACGCGCGGCGGTCTTGAGGTCGCCGCGACTGTGGGCCAGACCGCCCAGGTTGTGATGCAGCCCGGCCAGCGTGCTATCGGGCGCCCCCGCGGCGCGGTAGATCGCGATCGCCCTCGCGTAATGCTTGGCGGCGACGTCGAACGTGCCCGAGAACTTGCCGACGATGCCGAGCATGTTGTGAATCGCCGCGGCGTCGAGGTCGTCGGGGCCGAGCGTCGCCTCGCACCGGCGCAGCGCCTGCTCCAGCGCCGCACGCGCGCCCGGGCGGTCGCCGGCGGCCAACAGCGCCTCGCCGCGCAGCCGACCGAGCTGGGCGCGCAGCCGATCAAACGGCTCTCCCGCGGGCAGCGCCGCGGCGAGCTCGTCGGCCCGATCGAGCGCGGCGGCCGCTGTCGTGTGGTCGCCGGTCGCCAGCAGCGCCTGCGCGCGGACGCGCAGCATGTTCGGCGCGTCGAAGTTCGGCTCACCCTGCTCGGCGAGGAACGCCGCGGCGGCCTTGGCGGCACGGTCGGCCGCCGAGGCGTTGTCACCCGAGTCCAGGGCGGCCGTCGCCTGGCATGCGAGCGCCAGGCCACTTTCCTCAGGATCGCCGGTGGTCATGACGACGAGTGCATCGCTGCCGCGACGCTACCGCGAAACGATGCCCTCGGCGTGCTGCAGCCAGACGCCGCCGGCGCCACTGCCGGGGCCGGCCGTGATCGCGGTGGAGACGACGATGCCCTCGGCGTGGTTGAACTGGATGCCGCCGGCGGTGATCGCGGTGGAGACGACGATGCCCTCGGCGTGGTTGAACTGGATGCCGCCGGCGGTGATCGCGGTGGAGACGACGATGCCCTCGGCGTGGTTGAACTGGATGCCGCCGGCGGTGATCGCGGTGGAGACGACGATGCCCTCGGCGTGGTTGAACTGGATGCCGCCGGCGGTGATCGCGGTGGAGACGACGATGCCCTCGGCGTGGTTGAACTGGATGCCGCCGGCGGTGATCGCGGTGG
>CADCVQ010000180.1 GCA_902806175.1 uncultured Solirubrobacteraceae bacterium | reverse complement strand
GGCGCACGCGATCGCCAATCCCAAGCGCGTGCTCGCGATCGCGCTGGCGCTCGCCGCCGCCGGCTGGGCGCTCGACACGCAGACGCGCGTCGAGTCCGACATCCAGAAGCTCGTCCCGCAGGACCTCCGGGCACTGCGCGACCTCGACGCGCTGCAGCGCGCGACCGGCGTCGGCGGCGAGCTCGACGTCCTGATCGAGGGCGGCGACCTGACCAACCCCGCGGTGCTCAACTGGATGATCGGCTACCAGACCAGGGTGCTCAAGCGCTTCGGCTATTCCTCTGCGCGCGGCTGCGGCACAGCCGAGCTGTGCCCGGCGTTCTCGCTGCCGGACCTGTTCACGACGCCCGGCTCGCGCCGCGGCGCCGACCAGATCCGCGGGCTGCTCGACGCGGTGCCGCCGTACTTCTCGCAGTCGGTCGTCTCACCGGACCGGCGCACCGCGACGCTCGCGTTCGGCATCCGCCTCATGGAGCTTCACCGCCAGAAGGACGTCATCGACGAGATGCGCGCCCAGCTCGCCGTCGGCCGGCCGCCGGGCGTGCGTGCGCAGCTGGCCGGCCTGCCGGTGCTCGCCGCCGACGCGAACGCCGAGATCGCCTCCAACGCGCGGCGGATGCTGACGCTGCTCGCCGGCCTGCTCGCCGTCGCGGTCGTGTTGCTGCTGGCGCTGCGCGGCGTGGCGCGCGCGCTCGTGCCGCTCGTGCCGATCGTGCTGGCGACGGGCTGGTCGGCGCTCGTGCTGTTCGCGCTGCGCGTCCCGCTGAACCCGATGTCGGTGACGCTCGGCGCGCTCGTGATCGCGATCTCGACCGAGTTCAGCGTGCTGCTGTCCGAGCGCTACCGACAGGAGCGCACACGAGGCCACGATCCGCGTGCGGCGCTCGCGCGCACGTACCGGTCGACGGGCGCCGCCGTCCTGGCCTCCGGAGCGACCGCGATCGCCGGCTTCGCGGTGCTCGTCGTATCCGACATCCGGATGCTGCGCGACTTCGGCTTCGTGACGGTGATCGACCTGACGGTCTCGCTGCTCGGCGTGCTGCTCGTGCTGCCCGCGGTGCTGCTGCTCGCCGAGCGTCGCGCGCAGCCCGTCCCCGCACCGCCCGCCGCGCCGCGCGCCGAGCCGGCCGCGGCGACCGAAGCGATCGCATGAGCCAGGCGCGCGGGCCGCTTCTGCCGACCAGCCGCTACACATGGCTCGTCGGAGTCGCCGCCGTGCTCGTCGCGGGCTTTCTCGTCATCGGCTCCACGCGCCCGGCCGGGCCCGGTGCCGGCGGCCTCGAGGCGGGCGACGAGGCGCCCCCGTTCGCAGTCGTCCTCGCCGGGTCAGACGTCGTCTGCGACAGCGGCGAGGATCCCTGCGACGCCAACGTGGCGGCCTCCGGCGCCCGCGACCACGGCGCGGCCGGCAGCCGCCCCGCCTGCGAGGTCCGCGGCCCGATGGTCCTGAACCTCTGCGAGCTGACGGAGCGCGGCCCGCTCCTCCTCGGCCTGATGGCGACGCGCGACGCGGGCTGCGTCGAGTCCTTCGACGTCCTCAGCGACCTGCCGCGCCGGCACCCGGGGCTGCAGGTCGCGGTCGTCTCGATCCGCGGCGAGCTCGACGACCTGCGCGACGTCGTCCGCGACCGGCGCTGGAGCTTCCCGGTCGGCTGGGACCGTGACGGCGTCCTGGCGAGCCTCTACGGCGTCGCGACGTGCCCGTACGTCGTCGCGGCGCGCTGGCGCGGGCGCGTCGAGGCGACGCTGCTGGGAACGTTCGCGCCCGCGGCGCTGGAACGCGAGGCCCGGCGTGCGCTGGCGGCTTCACGAGCCGCCGGCTGGCGGCCGTAAGCCTGCTCTCGGCCGGCGCTCGCTTGCACCATGCGACGGCGGCGCGCCCGGGCGTCCGTGCCCGGGAGGAGGTTGCCGATTAGACCATCGCTGCCAGCAGGGTGCGCTGGCGCTCGGTCATCGAGCCGAGCGTCTTGGTCTCGGGCATCCCGATGCCCGCAAGGAACTTGCTGCAGCGCGTCGCCCCCCAGCGGCGCTGGCTCGTGAGCAGCTCGGCGATCGTCATGCTCCTCGCCTCCCACGGGCTCTGCAGGATGACCTCGCCGACGCTCACCGCCCCTCTACCGATCCCGCGCTTCAGCGTCGCGCGGGCAAGGCGAACCTGGTTGGCGCGTTCAAGGGCCTGCATGTGTTGCGGCGGCTCAGCGGCCATCGTCGCTGTCGCTTCGTGCATGGGGCCTCCCTGGCTGCCCTCATCCCTCGGGAGCAGCGCTTTTGTGGTTCGTTGTGTACTGGCGCAGGCACGTCGGGCACGTCATTGCCACCGACCAGTGGTCCGTTCCGAACACCCCTTCCCGGTGTTCGCGGCCGCGTCTGCTGGCATCCCGCTCGCCCGCGCTGAGCGCTGTGCGAAGGTATGTCAGGCCCGGTTCTCGATCAAGGCACCTGAGGCAGACGCAGCCGCTCAGAGCGAGGTTTTTCTTCGGTGACCCGCTTGTGAAACTTTGGACAAGCAGATCGGCCGGTCAGACCGGCAGCGGACCGTGCTGTGCTTCGAAATCCGCCTTCACGGCGGCGAACGCGCCAAGCGCGCGGTCGAGCGTCGCGCGGTCGTGCGTGGCCATGACGCTCGTGCGCAGCAGCGCGCCGGCGGGCGGCACCGCAGGGTGGATCGCGACGTTCACGAAGACGCCGGCGTCGTAGAGCGCGCGCCACAGCAGCACGGCCTTCCAGTCGTCGCCGACGATCACCGGGACGATCGGCGTCATGTGGTCGTCCTCGTGCTCGACGACCTTGAATCCCAGCTCGCGCAGGTTGGCGTGCAGGTAGGCGGCGTTGTCGAGGACGCGGGCGAGCAGCTGCGGACCCTCCTCGGAGCGCACGATCCGCAGCGCGGCGAGCGCGGCGCCGACCGCCGCGGGCACGGCCGCGGCCGTGAAGAGAAAGGCGCGGCTCTGGACGCGCAGGTAGTCGATCACCTCGTGGTCGCCGGCGAGAAAGCCGCCGCAGCTCGCCAGCGACTTGGAGAACGTGCCCATCCGCAGGTCGACCCGATCCTCGACGCCGAGCAGCTCCGAGGCGCCCGCCCCGCGCGCGCCGAGCACGCCGGCGCCGTGCGCCTCGTCGACCATCAGCCGCGCGCCATAGCGCGCGCACAGCTCGGTGATCTGCCCCAGCGGCGCGACGTCGCCCTCCATCGAGAAGACGCCGTCGACGACGACGAGGACGCCGCCCCCGTCGCCCGCGGCCTTCTCGAGCGAGCGCTCGAGCTTGTCCATGCGGTTGTGGCGAAAGGCGCGCAGCTTCGCGCGGCTGAGCAGGCAGCCGTCGAGGATCGAGGCGTGGTCGCCGGAGTCGGCGACGACGGTGTCGCCGGGCGCCAGCAGCGTCCCGAGCGCCGCGAGATTGGCCTGGTGGCCGGTCGTGAAGACGAGCGCCTCCTCGCTGCCCATCCACTCGGCGATCTCCTGCTCGAGCTCGAGGTGCAGCGAGATCGTCCCGTTGAGCAGGCGCGACCCGGTCAGGCCCGTGCCGAACTTCGACAGCGCCGCCTGGGCGCCCTGGATGACGCGCTCGTCGCCGGTCAGCCCGAGGTAGTTGTTGGAGCCGAGCATGATCCGCTCGGCGCCCTCCATCTCGACGACCGGTCCTGCCGGGCCCTCGAGCGTGCGGAAGTACGGCAGCACGTCGGCCTCGCGCGCGGCGCGCAGCTGCTCGGCGCGCTCGTGGCCGCGGACCTTGGCGAAGACGTCGTGTGACAGGGAGGCCATGTAGCGTGGGAACCGTGAGCGTCGACGTGCGGGCCGTCTCGTCCAAGCGGGATCTGCGGGAGTTCATCGAGCTCCCCTACCGGCTGCACTCTAGCTCGCCGCAGTGGGTTCCCCCGCTGCGCCTGGAGCGTCGGATGTTCCATAGCCGCCGCCTGAACGCCTACTTCAAGCACGCCGGGGCGCAGGAGTTCCTGGCGCGCCGCGACGGCACTGTCGTCGGGCGCATCTCGGCGCAGGTCGACGGCGCCTACGACGCCCAGCACGGGCCGGGCACCGGGATGTTCGGCTTCCTCGAGCTCGAGGACGACGCCGAGGTGGCGCGCGCGCTGATCGACGCCGCGCAGGCGTGGCTGGCGCAGCGCGGCCGCCACCACATGATCGGCCCGATGGACTACACGATGAACGACGAGTGCGGCGTGCTCGTCGAGGGCTTCGAGCGCGACCCGATGATCAAGCAGGCATGGCACCCGCCGCACTACCAGCGCCTCTGCGAGGAGGCCGGCGGGTTGGTCAAGGCGGTCGACCTGTGGATGTGGGAGCTCGTCATCGACGACCGCGAGAAGATCCTGCCGATCATCTTCGAGCTCGCCGAGCAGTGCGAGACCAAGCACGGCGTGAAGCTGCGCCACATGCGTCGCCGTGATCTGGCGAAGGAGATCGCCGTCTTCGGCGAGGTCTACAACGCGGCCTGGAAGCGCAACTGGGGCTTCGTCCCGTACTCCGAGTCAGACCTCAAGCACTACGCCGAGGAGCTGCAGCTCGTCTTCGACAAGCACTGGTTCATGCTGGCCGAGAAGGACGGCGAGACGATCGGGATCGCGATCACGGTGCCCGACATCAACCAGGTGCTCAAGAAGATGAACGGGCGCATCCTGCCCGTCGGCTGGTGGTACTTCCTGCGCCGCGCGAAGATCATGGACCGCGTGCGGGTCGGGTTTCTCGGCGTCAAGCCCGAGTACCAGCACACGGGCACCGCGGCGCGGTTCTACGTCGAGCACTTCGACATGGCGAAGGTGCGCCCGCAGAAGTGGGGCGAGATGGGCTGGATCCTGGAGAACAACCGCGCGATGAACCGGGGCATGGCGGCGATGGGCGGCCGGGTAGTGAAGCGCTTGCGCATCTACGAAGCGAGGTTCTGAGCAGATGAGCGCACTGACCGGCGGCATCGCATCGCCCCTCGGCGCCGCACGTGCGACGCGCGCCGCCCAGGGCGTCTGGCTGCGCTCGCCGTCGTGGGATCTGTCGTTGCTCATCCTCAGCGCGGCGCTCGTGCCGATCCCGCTGGTCATGTTCCATCTCGTCGGCCTCTCGCAGACGGCGGTCAACCTCGTCGTGGCCGGGCTGATCGGCGGGCCGCACCTGTACTCGACGTTCACGTACACGTTCATGGAGCCCAGCTACCGCCGGCGCCACAGGCGCTTTCTGGCGGCGTCGCTGGCGCTGCCGGTGTTCGTCACCGTCCTGTCGTTCGTGAACCTCCAGGTCCTGCTGACGGTCTTCTTTCTGTGGGCGTCGATCCACGTGCTGCACCAGATCACGTACATCAACGACTGCTACAGCGCAAAGGGGCCGGTGGCGCGACCCGTGGGCGAGCGCGTCGTCGACTACGGCGTCGTGTTCCTCTGCCTGTATCCGATGGCGACGCCGCAGATCCTCGAGGGCTCGTTCCAGCTCGGCGGCACGCCGCTCTACGTGCCCGAGTGGGCGACCCACGGGTTCGTCGCGCAGCTGCAGATCTACGGGATCGCGACGCTGTTCGCGGCCTTCTTCGCGCTCTGGGTCGCGAAATGCGTGCGCGACTGGCGCGCCGGCCGGCTGCTCTTCCCGAGCGTGCTGCTGATCGGCCTGACGATCGCGATCGGCTTCACGCTGCCGCTCTTTCCCAACAGCGACGTCGCCTTCCAGGGCTTCAACGTCTGGCATTCCGTTCAGTATCTGGCGCTCGTGTGGTTTCTCATGGCAATGCGCAAGGAGCGCGGCGAGATCGACAACCGCTTCGTCGCCGAGATGAACGGGCCCGACAGGGTCTGGCGCTTCTACGGCCTCGCGGTTGCGCTGACCGCTGCGGCCGCGCTGCTCGTGCTCGTGATCTACGCGGTCGGCGGGGTACCGCTGCAGCAGGCGTACTACATCGTCATCCTGTCTACGTTGCTTCAGCACTATTACCTCGACCACCTGCAGTTCACGAGGCTCGGCGACATCCTGGGCAGCGGGGACCGGCTGCCGGCCGGGCGTTCGTGAGCGAGCGCCCGCGAGAGGTGTTCGACCAGGCCGCCCAGCCGGCGGACGACGGCGAGGTGCTCGAGGGCGTGGTGCTCGCCGCCGACGACGCACGCGCGCTGGAGCGTCCTGCGGCCGCGCTGAGCCCCGCCGTGGTACAGACCGTCGCCGTCGTCGGCGCGAGCATGGTCGCGGGCGCGGCCACCGTCGCGCTCGTCGGCCGCCGCCGGGCGCGCCGGCTCGCGCGCCGCAGGCGCCAGATGCTCGCCCCGGTGCTCACCAGCCGCTCGTTTCTCATCGACGTGCACGTGCTCGGCGAGCGCGACCGCGGCCGCGGCCGTGGCCGCGCCAAGTAGCCTGCGCCGCACTGCGAGTTCCGGAGCGGCGGTTGACCGCGCGCAGCGCGATGACGTCCCCCGCGGCGACGCGCTCGTCCTGCTCGCCGCGTAGGTTCCCGGGTGCCATGGTCGAGGTCCGCGTCGAGGTCGTTCCCCGCTGGCCGTTTCGGCTGCCCCACGGCGGCGGCGACGGGGTGATGCGCCGCCGCGGCGGCGTCCTCGAGCGCCTGCTGCACCGCGAGGGGCGCCCGGCGATCGTGCGCGTCGCGCAGACCGGCGAGCGCTGCGTGCTGTTCGGCGCATGGGCGCAGGACCGCGCCGACGCGGAGGCGGCGATCGCGCGGATGCGCTTCGCGCTCGGCGTCGACGACGACCTGCGCCCGTTCTGGGATCTGTACCGCGACGATCCGCTCGTCGGCCCGTCGCTGCGCCGCCGCCCGTGGCTGCGCATCAAACGCCGGCCGGTCGCCTTCGAGGCACTTGCGTGGGCGATCTGCGAGCAGCTCATCCAGATCAAGGAAGCGGTCAGGATCGAAGCCCGGATCGTGCGTGCGCTCGGCGCGCGCTGCCCGCAGACCGGCCTGCGCGACGTGCCGACGGCGGCGGCGATCGCCGGATGCTCGCCGGCGCGCCTGGAGAGCTTCGCGCTCGGCGGCCGGCGGGCGATCGCGCTCGTGCGGGTCGCGCGCGAAGTCGTGCGCGGGCGCATCGACCTCGACGCGCGCGATCACGAGCATGCCTGGCGCCGACTGCTCGCGATCCCCAACGTCGGCCGTTGGACGGTCGAGATGCTCGCCCTGCACGGGCAGGGGCGCTACGACGTCGTCCCCGCCGGCGACCTCGGCTTCCTGAAGCTGCTCGGCAGCGCGCGCAGCGGCGGCGATCCGTCAGCCCGCGCGGAGGAGGCCGAGGTGCGCGCCGTGCTCGATCGCTTCGGCGAATGGCGCGGGCTCGCCGGCGCGCACATGCTGCGCGCGCCGGCGGCCGCGCTGCTGGCCGCGTGACCGGCAGAGCCGCGGCGCAGCGTGCACGAGCGCGAAGCCTTCACCCCGCCCGCCGACGCAAGGCGGGCGCGCCCTGCCGGGACTGCGTCAGGCGTCGCCTATCGCTCTTCTTCCTCGACGGGCGCGAGGACCGTCCCACCGGCGGCGCCCTTCTCGTGCCCGCGCGTGATGCCGCCGCGGCGCGCGGCCTGCGCTTCGGCGGCGCGCCGGGCCGGTGAGTCCTTGGGCAGGTCGTGCGGGCTGATCTCGTCGTGGGCCTGCGCGGTGTCGCCGAGCGGGCGGTCGTCGGCGATCAGGTGCGCGGCCGGCACGGCGTCGGCGCCGTCGTCTTGGGCGGCGCCTTCGTCGCCGCCGTGGCGCTGCATCGTGCGCTTGGCCAGCAGGGCGTTCAGGGCGAGGAAGCTGAGCACGAGCACCCCCAGGATGACGATGGGGATCGCGTACTCGGCGCCCGCGAACACGGCTGCGGCGATTGCGAAGATCGCCAGCAGGCAGGCTGCTGCGGTGAAGATGAGGCGGCTGGGTCGTCTTGAGGCCATGACGCGCACGGATTTCCGCTGCACGGCCCTCCCATGCGATCCGGGCGGTGCCCACGCGCCAGCACGATCGATCCTGGCACCGCGGCGCCCAGTAGTAGTGGCCGCCCCCGCAAGTCGACGACCGCTAGTGGACGCGTCCACTAGCGGTCGTTGACGATCTGCACCGCGTCCGCCCCGCGCCAGTCCGCGAGGCGCTCGAGCGCCCGCAGCAGCGCGCGGTCGAGCGCGGCCGTGCGGCGCACGCCGGGGTCGCGATACAGCGCCAGCACGCGCAGCGTGCCGGCCTGGCGGTCGAGCGCCGTGTCGGCCCGGGCGACGATCCGCTCGCGGTGCAGGATCGGCAGCACGTAGTAGCCCCAGCGCCGCTGCGCTGCCGGAACGTAGATCTCCAGGCGATGCTCGAAGCCGAACAGCTCGCCGGTGCGAGCGCGGTCGCAGAGCAGGTTGTCAAACGGCGACAGCGCGGTCGTGCGCGTGCCGGGGGCGAGCGCGGGGAGCGCGTCGAGGTCCTGCGGCGCGCCGAACCACTCGCCGCGCAGCCCCGCGACGGCCACCTGCTCCAGACGACCGGCGGCGACGAGCTCGGCGAGCGTTTCGGGCAGGCGCCGGTAGCGGCGGCGCAGGAAGTGCGCGCGGACGTGCGCGGGGCGCGCGACGCCCAGCATGCGCACGGCGCGCAGCGCCGCCTCGCGCTCGGCCTCCTCGTCGGACAGATCGGCGATCGCGCCGGCGCCCGGCGGCAGGCAGCGCTCGAAGACGTCCCACAGCCGCTCGGCGCCGAGCCGCGCGCTGACGCCGACGCGGCCGATGATCCACAGCAGGTGCAGCAGCCGTGCGATCGTCTGGCGCCCGGAGACCTCGTCGGTCCACCAGCCGTGGCGCCACGGCTCGGCGGAGCGATCCTCGAGGTCGCGGGCGCGCAACGGCCCGCGCGCGCGCAGCTCGTCGAGCAGCTCCTTGCAGAACTCCGCGTTCGCAGCGAGAAAGGTGCGTGCCCGCGCGGCGCGCGGGCCGGGCGCGTCAAGCCACGTGCGCATCGCCCAGCGGTGCAGCGCCAGGTCGGCGGTCGCCACGAGCGAGGCCTCGTGCGCCCACGCGTCAAACAGCGCGCGGCGCTCGTAGGCGGCGCGATCGAGCGCCTCGTCGCGCAGCGGGCCCAGCCGCGCGAAGAGGACGAGCAGCGGGCTGCGCGCGACCGCGCTGACGGGATCGAGCTGCAGGCAGCCGATCCGCTGCGTCACCGCCGCGATCGCATCCGCGCCGCGGCCGTAGCCGGCAGCGGGTCGCGTGCCGGCGAGCCCCTGCGCGTGCAGGGCCAGTCGCCGCGCGTGCGCGAGCGAGACCGTGCGGCGTGTCGCGCTCAGATCCCCTCGCCCGGCAGGAACTCGTTGGTGAACGCGCGCTCGGAGGTCTCTGCGCTGGGCAGCAGGTCGTTCTTCGTCATCCACTGCGCGTAGCGCCGCCATTCGCGCGGATCCTGAAAGCCGAACGGGCGATCCTTGTCGGCCGGGAAGAAGACGGGCATCGTCGCCTGGATCTGCGCGTGCTGCAGCCTGCGGTTGAGGTCGGGATTGGCCTTCACGAGCGCGCGCACGCCGCTGTCGACGTCCTTGCGGACGATGTCGTGGCCGCGCGCGAGCGCGCGCATGAAGCGCCGCAGCAGCGGCCCGCGGGCGCGTACATCCTGCGCGCGGGCGACGACGATCAGCTCGTTGTACGTGGGCACTCCGATCTCGTCCATGCGCAGGATCACCGGGTCCTTGTCCTGGCGGCGAAGCTCGACGCCCTCGACGTTCCAGAACATCCCCAGCACCGCGTCGACGCGCTTGCTCAGCAACGCCGGGACGAGGTTGAAGCCCACGTTGATGGGCTTGGTTTGATCGGGATCGGCGCCCGCCTGCTCGAGGATCGTCTCGAGGTAGGCGTCCTGGTAGGGGATCCCGGCGGTGCCGACCTTCTTGCCCTCCAGCGAGGCAGCGCTGCGGATCGGCCGCTTGCCGAGCGAGACGATCGACGTCAGCGGCTTCTGGACGAGCGCGCCGATCGCGACGAGGTCGGCGCCCTTGGCGCGCGCGAGCAGCAGCTCTGGCTCGTAGGAGATCGCGAGGTCCGCGCGGCCCGCGGCGAGCAGCTTCAGCGGCGCCGACGGGTCCGACGGCGTGCGCGGCTTGACGTCGAGCTTCGCGGTCTTGAACTCGCCCTCCGCGATCGCCGTGTAGATGCCGGCGTGATCGGCGTTGGGCAGGTAGTCCAGGACGAGGTTCACGCGCTCGCTGGCCCCGCGGCCGGTCGGCTCATCCTTCTCGCCGCAGGCGGCGAGCCCCAGCGCGAGCAGCACGGCGGGCAGGACGAGCACGAGCGGGCGGCGACGGATCACGGAGCGGTTCCTCTCGGTTGGTGTGCCCAGGGCAGCACTCGCTTCTCGACGAGCGCGAGCAGCCCGAAGAGCGCGACGGCGAAGACGGACAGGATCAGCACGGCGGCGAAGGCGCGCGCGGTCTCGAACTGCGGGATCGCCTTCATCATCAGGTTGCCGAGACCGGCATCGGAGCCGGCGAGCTCGGCGAACGTCGCGCCGATCGCCGCGACGGCGACGCTGAGCTTTGCGCCGGTCAGCAGGCCGGGCAGCGCCGCCGGCGCCTCGACCATGCGGAACGTCTGCCAGCGCGAGGCGCCGAACGTGCGCATGAGCTTGCGCAGGTCGGGGTCGACGCGATCGAGCGCGTCGAGCGTCGGCACGACGATCGGAAAGAAGCAGACGAGCGCCACGATCGCGAGCTTGGGTCCGAGGCCGAAGCCCCACCAGGCGATGAGCAGCGGCGCGACGAGCACGACCGGGATCGTCTGCGAGCTCACGAACAGCGGGTACAGCGCGCGCCGCAGCACGCTGCTGAAATGGATCGCGACGGCGCAGGCGAGCCCGAGCACGACCGCCGCGAGGATGCCGAGCCCCATCTCTGCCGCCGTGACGGTGAAGTTGCTCCACAGCAGCGCGCGATCGTCGACGAGCGCGGTGAGGATCGCGCTCGGCGCCGGCAGCACGATGTCCTCGACGCCGCTGAGCTGCGCGTAGGCCTCCCAGACGCCGACGAGGGCGAGCAGTAGCACGGCGGCGATCATCCGCGCAGCTCCTGCAGCGCGCGCTCGCGCAGCGCGACGAGCCGCGCGTCGCTGCGTCTGCGCGGGCGCGGCACGTCGACATCGAGCGTCGCGACGACGCGCGCCGGCCGGGGCGAGAGGACGGCGACGCGGTCGGCGAGGACGATCGCCTCCTCGACGTCGTGCGTCACGAGCACGACCGTGCGCGGAGCGATCGCCAGCGCGCCCGCCAGCCAGTCCTGCATCTCCTGGCGCGTGAGCGCGTCGAGCGCGGCGAACGGCTCGTCGAGGCACAGCACGGTGCGGCCCGACAGCAGCGTGCGCGCGAACGCGACGCGCTGGCGCATGCCGCCAGACAGCTCGTGCGGGCGCGCCTGGCTGAAGCCGTCCAGGCCGAAGTCGCGCAGCAGCGCGCCGGCCTGCGCACGCGCCCGCTCGCGACCGACGCCCGCCACGCGCAGCGCAAGCGCGGCGTTGTCGACGGCGCTGCACCACGGCAGCAGCAGGTCGCGCTGGGCCATCAGCGCCGCGGGCGCGGCGCCAACCGTGCCCGCGTCGGGCGCGATCAGCCCGCAGACGAGCTCGAGCAGGGTCGTCTTGCCGCAGCCGCTCGGTCCGACGACGGCGACGATCTCGCCTGGCACGGCGTCCAGCGACAGATCGGCGAGCGCCGTGACGGGCTCGGCGCCGCGCCGCGCCGCAGGGAAGGTCTTGCGGACGTCACGAAGCGTGACCGAGCCGAGTTCGGTCTGCATCTCCGTCGGCGCCGTCTCGGGCACCCGAATCCGCGTCAGCATCGCTCCCTCCGCGGGCATTACCCCACAGGTTCGAAGGGTCTGGATCTGGCGTGATCCATCTCAGCCGAGCGGTCGTCCCCTCAGCACCCCTGTATTGCTTGCGGATGAGCCTACCAGCGCAACGACACGACGATCCGGGGCGCGCCTTGTAAGACTGGTGCGATGCCAGCCAATCTGAGGGATGTCACGCGCGCGTTCGGTCGCGGCGAGGCCACGCTCGAGAGCTTGCGCGGCGCGGCGCACGCGGCGCACAACGATCGGCAACTGGCCGACCAGGTGCTCCAGCTGATCACCGCGTGGGAAACCAGCGCGTGGAAGGACAGCGCTCGCTCCCGCGACGATCTGCGTGTCCGCGTCGGGGACCTTGTTCCGCCCGATCCGCCGACGCCGCCCGCGGCGGCGAGCAGCCGCAAGCCCGGCGAGTCCATCTACGAGGCGGGCTTGCGCGGGCAGAAGCGCCGGCTCTGAGGCCGGTTACTTCTTGCGATCGACCGCCCGCTCGAGCTGTGCCTTGTTCATCTTCGAGCGACCGTCGATGTTGAGCTTCTTGGCCTCGTTGTAGAGCTGGTCGCGCGTGCGGCCCTTCGCGCGGTTGGTGCCAGACCGCTGCCCGCCGCGGCGGCTTGAGGACATGTCGTCCGTCGAGGTCTTGGAGCGCTGGCGCGACTCGCCGGCGCGGGCGCGCTCCTTGTTGACGGTGCGGGCCGCGATCTCCTCGGCGCGGCTCTCGGACGCGCCCTGCTCGAGCTGGCTGTCCTTGATGTGCTCGTACTGACGGGCGCGCTTGGTGCCCTTCTTGACGCCTGCGGGTGGCACGGCGCTCCTTTCTGTCGTCGTTGCTGCCTACGGATCCGCGTACCCGCTACTGCAGGCGCCCGCGCA
>CADCVQ010000179.1 GCA_902806175.1 uncultured Solirubrobacteraceae bacterium | reverse complement strand
CGCGCTTCGATCTGAGCTTCACGGGCGCCGACGACGCCGACCACCAGCCGGTGATGATCCACCGCGCGCTGCTGGGCTCCTTCGAGCGCTTCATCGGAATCCTCGTCGAGCACTACGCGGGCGAGTTCCCGCTCTGGCTCGCGCCGGTCCAGGCGATCGTGCTGCCGATCGCCGACCGCCACGCCGGCGCGGCGAGCGGTGTGCTCGATGCGCTGCACGCAGCGGGCCTGCGCGCAGAGCTCGACGAGCGCACCGAATCGGTCGGGCGCAAGATCCGCGACGCCGAGCTGCGCAAGGTCCCGTACATGCTCGTCGTGGGAGATCGCGAGGCCGAGTCGAGCAGCGTGGCGGTGCGCGAGCATCGCCTCGGCGACAGCGGCAGCGAGCCGGTCGCCGACCTCGTCGCGCGGCTCGCCGAAAAATCCGCGCGACGCGACGCGTGATCAGGGATATACTCGTCGGCGTTGACTCAAGCCCCAGATCTCACTGCCGCGCCGCTGACAGCTTGACGCGCGGCTTCATCTCATAGTGCCGGTCCCACGTAGGTTCGACCGGCGCCCGCCCGAGCGGGACTCGACGCGCATCAACGAGCGCATCCGTGTGCCCGAGGTGCGCCTGATCGACGAGAACGGCAACCAGGTCGGCGTCATGAAGACGGCCGACGCGCTGCGCTACGCGCAGGACAAGGATCTCGACCTCGTCGAGGTCGCGCCCGAGGCACGCCCGCCCGTCTGCCGCGTCCTGGACTACTCGAAGTACAAGTACGAGCAGGCCCAGAAGATCAAGCAGGCGCGCAAGCACCAGCAGCAGATCACGATCCGCGAGATCAAGTTCCGGCCGAAGATCGCGGAGAACGACTACAACACGAAGAAGGGCCACGTCGAGCGCTTCCTGCGCCACAAGGACAAGGTCAAGATCACGATCATGTTCCGCGGGCGCGAGGTCACGCACCCCGAGCGCGGCGTGATGATCCTCGACCGCCTGGCCGAGGAGCTCGCCGAGCTCGCCGTCATCGAGCAGCGCCCGATCCAGGACGGGCGCAACATGACGATGATGCTCGGCCCGTCGAAGGCGGTGCTCAGCGGGGAGATCAGCTCCGCCTCCGCCGACGGCGCCGAGGCCGACGCGCCGCCCGAGGCCGACGAGGCCGCGACGACGTCCGCGCCGCAGGCCAGCCCCGATCGTGAAGCCGCCCTCGACGCGCTGTCGTCGGAGAACGGCGCGACCGCCGAAGGCGACACGAGCAAGATCTAGTGGACGCCCACTAGCCGGCGTCCCGACGTTCCCGCACGGCGGCTGTCCTATACTGACCCGCTCGCATGCCCAAGATGAAGACCCACTCCGGCGCGAAGAAGCGCTTCAAGAAGACGGCGAACGGCAAGATCCGTGCGCGTCACGCCTTCACGAGCCACATCCTCGAGAAGAAGTCGGCGAAGAAGAAGCGCCATCTCGGCAACCCGGTGATCCTGTCGTCGCACGACGCGCCGCGCGCCAAGAAGCTGCTGCGCACCGGGAGCAAGTAGATGACCCGCGTCAAGCGCTCCGTCCACGCCCGCAAGAAGCGTCGCGCGACGCTCGAGCGCACGAAGGGCTTCCGCGGCGAGGCGAACTCGAACTACAAGCGCGCCAAGGAAGCCTTGATGAAGGCGGAGGCCTACCAGTACCGCGACCGCCGCAATCGCAAGCGCGACTTCCGCCGCCTCTGGGTGACCCGCATCAACGCGGCCGCCCGCCAGGAGGGGATGACGTACTCGACCTTCATCCACGGCCTGCAGCTCGCGGGCATCGAGCTCGATCGCAAGGTGCTGGCCGACATCGCCGTGCGCGATCCGCAGACCTTCCGGCGATTTGTCGATGCCGCCCGCGAGGCGTCGGCTGCCTGACGAGCACAAGCCGACACAGATCCAACCTCCCGGGCGCCGCTTCCTCTGAAAGGACGGCGCCCTTTTTTTGCCCATGACCATCACCAGCTCACACAACGACAAGCTCAAGGAGATCCGCAAGCTCGCGCGTCGCCGCACGCGCGAGGACAGCGCCCGCTTCGTCGCCGAGGGCGAGGATCTCGTCGCCGCGGCGGCGTCTGCCGGCTGGACGCCGCGCACGCTGCTGGCCGCGGCCGACAGCGGCCTCGAGGGCGACGAGGTCGAGGGCGCATTGCTCGCGTCGGTCTCCGCGCTGGGGTCGGGCAGCCGCCAGCTGGCGATCTACGAGACTCGCTGGTCGCGGCCGGTCGGGCCGCTCTGCGTCGCGCTGTGGGGCGTGGGGGACCCCGGCAACGTCGGGACCATCCTGCGCTCGGCACTGGCCTTCGGCGCGTCGTCGGTGGCGCTCGGGCCGGGCTGCGCGGACCCGTTCGGGCCCAAGGCCGTGCGCGCGTCGATGGGCGCGATCTTCCAGATGCCGGTCGCGCGGGTGAACGCGCTCGAGCAGCTGCCGGGCGAGCATGTGGCGCTCGTCGCGCACGCCGGCGCGACGCTGGCGGGGCCCGCGGCGGGCGAGCTCAGCCTGCTCGTCGGCGCCGAGCGCGACGGGCTTCCGGCGGACGTCGTCGCGGCGTGTGACCGCGTCGCGCACATCCCGATCGCCTCCGAGTCGCTGAACGCCGCGATGGCGGCGACCGTCGCCCTCTACGAACTGACGCGCGATGCCTGAGAGGATGGCGCTCGCATGACGCAACGCATCGCAGAGCTGCGCGCCGAGGCCGAGGCCGCGATCTCGGCCGCAGCGGGCAGCGCCGAGCTCGAGCAGCTGCGTGTGCGCTACCTCGGGCGCAAGGCCGAGCTGCCGAACATCCTGCGCGCGATCGCGACGCTGCCGCCCGAGGAGCGTGGACCCACCGGCAAGGCCGCCAACCAGGTGCGCCAGGCGCTCGAGGGCCTGATCGCCCAGCGCAGCGAGCAACTCGCCGGCGGCGAGCTCGAGCAGCAGCTGCGCCGCGACGTCGTCGACGTCACCCTGCCCGGTGCGCCGCCGCAGCCCCTTGGCCGCCTGCACCTGCTGACCGCCACGCGGCGCGAGATCGAGGACGTCTTCCTCGGTCTCGGCTTCAGGATCGCCGAGGGGCCCGAGGTCGAGACCGTCTACTACAACTTCGACGCCCTCAACCACGCGCCGACGCACCCCGCGCGCGACCGCCAGGACACCTTCTACGTCACCGACGACGTCGTGCTGCGCACGCACACCTCGCCGATGCAGATCCGCGCGATGGAGGCCCAGCCGCCGCCGCTGTACCTCATCATCCCCGGCCGCGTCTACCGCCGTGACAACGACGCGACGCACACGCCGCAGTTTCATCAGATCGAGGGGCTCGCCGTCGACGAGGACATCACGCTCGCCGACCTCAAGGGCACGCTGCTGGCGTTCGCCCGCGCGATCTTCGGCTCCGACCGCGAGGTCCGCCTGCGGCCGCACTTCTTTCCCTTCACCGAGCCGTCCGTCGAGGTCGACGTCTCGTGCTTCATGGCGCATGATTCGCACCCACCCGCCCAGCGCTGCCGCGTCTGCAAGGACACCGGCTGGGTCGAGATCCTCGGCTCGGGGATGGTCGACCCCAACGTGTTCTCCTACGTCGCCGAGTACGGCTACGACCCGGAGAAGATCCAGGGTTTCGCCTTCGGCATGGGCATCGAGCGGATCGCGATGCTCAAGCACGGCGTGCCCGACCTGCGCCTGCTCTACGACAACGACGTGCGCTTCCTGGAGCAGTTCGGATGAGGGTCCCCGTCGAGTGGCTCTACGAGTACTGCGCCCCTGACCTGCCGGTGCAGGAGCTCGCGACGCGCCTGGCGATGACCGGTACGGAGGTCGACCGCATCGAGCACCACGGCGTCCGCGCCCTGGAGCACTTCGTCGTCGGCCGCGTGCTGTCGGCGCAGCAGCACCCCGACGCCGACCGCCTGAAGGTCTGCGTCGTCGACGTCGGCGACGGCGAGCAGTCGCAGATCGTCTGCGGCGCCCCGAACGTCGCGGCCGGCCAGACCGTCGCCGTCGCGCGTCCCGGCTCCGTCATGGCCGACGGCACGAAGCTGAAGCAGGCCAAGCTGCGCGGCCTCGAGTCAAACGGCATGATCCTCGCCGAGGACGAGCTCGGCATCGGCTCAGACCACGCCGGCACGATGGTCCTCGACGACGTGCTCGAGCCCGGCTCGCCGCTGGCAGGCGTGCTGCCGCTGTCGACCGACGTGCTCGAGCTCGAGATCACGCCCAACCGGCCCGACTGCCTCGGCGTCTACGGCGTCGCCCGCGAGGCGCACGCGGCGACCGGCGCGCGCCTGCGCGACGCGCCGTGGGAGCAGGACCCCGGCACCTTCGACGACAGCGACCTCGGCGTCGCCGTCGTCGTCGAGGCGCGCGACCTCTGCCCGCGCTTCACGGCGCGCGCGTTCCACGACGTCACGATCGGCCCGTCGCCGCCGTGGCTGAAGGCGCGCCTGATGGCCTGCGGCCAGCGCCCGATCAACAACGTCGTCGACATCACGAACTACGTGATGCTGCTGACGGCCCAGCCGATGCACGCCTTCGACCTGGACCGCGTCGAGGGCGCGCGGCTCGTCGTCCGGCGCGCGACGAAGGGCGAGCAGGTGGTCACGCTCGACGACCAGACGCGCACCGTCGACGGCGAGGTCTGCCTGATCGCCGACGACGCCGGGCCGACGTCGATCGGCGGCGTCATGGGCGGCAACCGCTCGGAGGTGCAGGACGACACGACGAGCGTCCTGATGGAGGCGGCCAGCTGGGACGCCGCGAACATCCACGCGACGTCGCTGAAGCTCGGTCTGCGCAGCGAGGCCAGCGCGCGTTTCGAGAAGGGGCTTGCGCCAGAGCAGGCGCTCGACGGGCAGGCCGTCGCGACGAAGCTCATGCTGGAGTTGACGGGGGCAACGCTCGTGCCCGGGACGATCGACGTCGGAAGCGGATCCCGCCCACCCGAGCCAGCGGTTCTGCGCCTGCGCGACAAGCGGGTCGTCGGCCTGCTCGGCGTCGCGATCACGCGCTCGCAGAGCGCGATGCACCTGCAGCGCCTGGGCTTCGAGACCGCCGAGCGGCCCGACGGCCTGGACGTCACGGTGCCGCCGTGGCGGCGCAACGACGTCACCCGCGAGGCCGACCTGATCGAGGAGGTGGCGCGCTTGCACGGCGTCAACGACCAGCTGCCCACGACGCTGCCGCGGCGCCGCGGCGCCGTCGGTGTGCTCGCCCCCGCCCAGCGCCTGCGCCGCCGCGCCGAGGACGTGCTCGTCGGCCGCGGGCTGCACGAGATCGTCGGCTGGAGCTTCGACCCGCCGGCGCGCGACGACCGCCTGCGGCTTGCCGCCGGCGACCCGCGCCGCGCGCACGTCGTCATCGAGAACCCGATGAGCGAGGACGGCGCGAACATGCGCACGACGCTGCTCGGCTCGCTGCTGGACGTCGCGCGCCACAACGCCGCGCGCGGGCAGGCACTCCGGGGGATCTTCGAGTCCGGCCGCGTGTACCTGGCGCGGGACTCGTACACGCGGAGCGTCACGCTGCCGCACGAGCACCACGCCCTCGGCGCGCTCGTGCCGGGCGACGTCTTCGCGGCCAAGGGCTACCTCGAGGCGCTGCTGCGCGCGCTGCGGGTGGAGGGCACGTTCGCCTCCGCGAGCGAACCGTTCCTGCATCCCGGCCGCAGCGCGGCCGTGCAGATCGGCTCGCACCCACCCACGGTCGTCGGGTGGGTCGGCGACGTGCACCCGCTCGTCGCGCGCGACTGGGACCTGGCGGCGGTCGCCGCCTTCGAGATCGACCTCGACGCGGTCGTCGCGGCGGCGCGGCTCGTGCCCGAGTACGAGGACCTGACGTCGTTTCCCGAGCTGCGCGAGGACATCGCGATCGTCGTCGACGAGACCGTGCCCGCCGCGACGGTGCTCGATGCCGTGCGCGCCGCCGGCGGCAACCTGCTCGCGCACGCGGAGGTCTTCGACGTCTACCGCGGCGAGCAGATCGCGGCCGGGCGCACATCGCTGGCGATCGCGCTGACGTTCCGCGCGCGCGACCGCACGCTGACCGACGCCGACGTCGCGCCGCTGCGCGAGAAGATCGTCAAGCGGCTCGCCGAGCAGCTCGGCGGTGAGCTGCGTGGCTAGCGCGCCCGCGACGCCGAGCGTGCTCGTCGCCGGCGCCTCGGGCTACACCGGCGCCCTCGCCGCCCGCCTCGTCGGCCGCCACCCGCGCTTTGAGCTGTCCGCCGTCACGAGCCGAAGCGACGCCGGCCGCGCGCTGAGCGAGCTGTATCCGCACCACCGCGTCGACGCCGTCCTCGAGGAGCTGGACATCGAGCGCCACGGCGACGTCGACGCCGCGATCGTCGCCTATCCGCACGGCGCGTCGGCGCCCGTCGTCGCGGCGCTGCGCGAGCACGGTGTGCGCGTCGTCGATCTGTCGGCCGACTTTCGCCTGCGCGACCGCGACACCTACGCCCACTGGTATGGCGAGCACGGCGCGCCCGACCTCTTCGGCTGCGCGATCTACGGCCTGTCGGAGCTCTACGTCGAGATGCTGCCCGACGCCGACCTCGTCGCCAACCCGGGCTGCTTTCCGATCGCGACCCTGCTGGCGCTCGCCCCGCTGGCGCGCGCCGGCGCGATCGCCGACGTCGTCGTCGACGTGAAGTCCGGCGTGTCGGGCGCCGGGCGCGCCGCGACGGCGCGCACGCACTTCGTGACCGTCGACGAGAACGTCGTCGCCTACGGGGTGGCCGGACATCGCCACGCGCCGGAGGTCGACCAGGAGCTCGCCGTCCTCGGTGCGAACGTCACCGCGACCGTCCAGCCGCATCTGCTGCCGATCGACCAGGGCGAGCTCGTGTCGTGCTACGTGACCACGACCCGTGCCTGGGAACAGGCCGAGCTCGACGCGGTCTACGAGGCGTGGGCGGCGGCGCACCCGTTTCTGGAGATGTGCGCGGCGCCGCCGGGCGTGCGCGACGTGCGCGACACGAACATCTGCGCGCTGCACGCGCGCGCCGACCCGCGCACCGGCAAGGTGCTCGTCTTCTCGGCGATCGACAACCTCTGGAAGGGCGCGGCCTCGCAGGCGATCCAGAACCTCAACCTCATGTTCGGCTACGCCGAGACGCTGGGCATCGAGCCGAGGTGAGCCCGGACTTCTTCGCCTCGCGCTGGGTGCAGCGCCCCGCGCACGTGACCGATGCCGACGGCCTGGCCGGCGGGTTTCGCGCCGGCGCCGCCGCGGCCGGGATCAAGGGTCACGGCGCGATCGACCTCGGGCTGCTCGTCTGCGACTCAGCCGACGCCGTCAGCGCCGCGCGCTACACACGCTCGGGCGTGCTCGCCGCGCCCGTGCTCGTTTGCCGCGACGAGACGACGCCCAACGCGATGCGCGCCGTGGTCGCGAACTCCGGCAACGCAAACGCCGCGACAGGGCCCGCGGGCATGGCGGCCGCGCGCGCGATGCAGCAGATGACCGCGCAGGCGATCGGCGCCGAGCCCGGCTGCGTCGCGGTCGCCTCGACCGGCGTGATCGGCGTGCCACTCGTGCTCGACGGCTTCCAAGCGGGGGTCGCCGCGGCGACCGCGGCGCTGCAGCGCGGCGGCGACGAGGCGTTCAACGAGGCGATCATGACGACCGACGCGTTCGCCAAGCGCGCGTCGCTGGACGTGCAGCTGCCCTCGGGCATGGTGCGCGTGAGCGCGCAGGCCAAGGGCGCCGGCATGATCGAGCCCGCCTTCGCGACGATGCTCTGCTTCGTGCAGACCGACGCGGCCCTGGAGCCCGAAACCGCCGAGCTGTTGCTGAGCGTCTGCGTCAAGCGCTCGTTCGATCGCATCTCCGTCGACGGCCAGCTGTCGACGAACGACACCGTGATCCTCATGTGCTCGGGTGCCAGCGGCGTGCACGTCACTGCCGAGTCCGAGGACGAGCTGCGCCTCGGTGAGGCGCTCGACGCGCTGCTGCGGATGCTCGCGATCATGATCATCCGCGACGGCGAGGGTTCCAAGCGCGTCGGCCGGATCGTCGTGCGCGGCGGCGCCGGCGAGGTCGTCGAGCGCTGCGCGCGCGCGATCGCCAACTCGCCGCTCGTGAAGACCGCGCTGCACGGCGCCGACCCCAACTGGGGGCGGATCGCGCAGGCCGTCGGCGCGGCGCTGCACGGCACGGCGCCGCTCATGCTCGACATCGCGATCGAGGGGATCGCCGTCTGCGCGGGCGGCGTCGCCGTCCCGTACGACCTCGATGCGCTGAACGCCGCGGCCGCCGGCCTGGAGATCGAGTACGAGGTCGCGCTCGGCCCCGTATCCGATCCCGCCCACGCGTTCGAGACCGAGGTGCTCTTCTCCGACCTCGGCCACGAGTACGTGACGATCAACGCGGAGTACACGACGTGAGGACGACATGAGAGACATCGGGACGCTGCTCGAGGCGCTGCCGTACATCCGCGAGTTCCACGGGCGGACGGTCGTCATCAAGTACGGCGGCGCGGCGATGAGCGACCCGCAGCTGCGCGAGGAGTTCGCCCGCGACGTCGTGCTGCTGAAGTACGTCGGCATGAACCCGGTCGTCGTGCACGGCGGCGGCCCGGACATCACCTCCTACATGGAGCGCCTGGAGATGCCGGTCGAGTTCGTCTCGGGGCTGCGCGTCAGCGACGAGGCGACCGTCGAGATCGCGAAGATGGTCCTCGTCGGCAAGGTCAACAAGGACATCGTGCTGCTGCTCGGCCGCCACGGCCAGCCGGCGGTCGGCCTCTGCGGCGACGACGGGCGGCTGCTGCGCGTCTCACGCCAGACCGCGCCCGGCGGCGAGGACATCGGCTTCGTCGGGCGCATCGAGCGCGTCAACGCCGACGTGCTGCATCACATCGCGCAGGACTACATCCCGGTGATCGCGTCGGTCGGCGCCGATGCCGAAGGGCGCTCGTACAACATCAACGCCGACGAGGCCGCCGGCGCGATCGCGCGCGAGCTCGGCGCCTACAAGCTCATCTTCCTGACCGACGTCGCGGGCTGGCTGCGCGATCCGGCCGACGGCGATTCGCAGATCACGCAGGCCGCCACGAACGAGGTCGAGGACGCCCTGCCGCAGATCGACGGCGGCATGCGGCCCAAGCTGCAGGCCTGCATCGACGCGATCTACGGCGGCGTCGGCGCGGCGCACATCATCGACGGCCGCGTCGCGCACTCCGTGCTGCTCGAGCTGTTCACCGACGCCGGCATCGGCACGAAGATCCATCCAGCGTCATGACGCTGCGCGAGCTGCAGGCGCTCGAGCGCGCGCACGTCGTGCCGGCGTACGCGCGCCAGCCGGTGCAGTTCGTGCGCGGCGCGGGAGCGCGGCTGTGGGACGTCGACGGCGCGGAGTACCTCGACTTCCAGACCGGCCTGGCGGTCACGTCGCTGGGCCACTCGCACCCCGCCGTCGTGGAGGCGATTCGTGACCAGGCGGCGCGCCTGCTGCACGTCGGAAACCTCTTCTACAGCGAGCCCGCGATGCAGCTCGCCCGGCGCCTGTCGGAGTCGTCGCTGGGCGGCAAGGTGCACTTCGCAAACTCGGGCACCGAGGCCGTCGAGGCGGCGCTGAAGCTCGCGCGCAAGGCCAAGCCCGCGGGCACGATCGTCTCGCTGCAGCGCGGCTTTCACGGCCGCACGTACGGCTCGCTGTCGGCGACGCCGCAGGAATCCAAGCAGGCGCCGTTTGCGCCGCTCGTGCCCGGCTTCGCGGCGGTCGCGCCGACCGCGCAGGCCGTCGCCGAAGCCGTCGACGAGCGCACGGCGGCGGTCCTGCTCGAGCCCGTCCAGGGTGAGAGCGGGGTGTGGGTGCTCGACGACGAGCTGCTGCGCGCGGCGCGCGCAGCATGTGACGAGCACGGCGCCGCGCTGATCTTCGACGAGGTCCAGTGCGGCCTCGGGCGCACCGGGACGCTGTGGGCCTACGAGGACTCGGGCGTCGTGCCCGATGTCATGACGTCCGCCAAGGCGCTCGCCAACGGGCTGCCGATCGGCGCGCTGATCTGCTCGCCGCGGCTCGCCGACGTCTTCGCGCCCGGTGACCACGGCTCGACGTTCGCGGGCGGCCCGGTCGCCTGCGCCGCCGCGCTGGCGGTGCTCGAGGTCATCGACGACAGCGAGCTGCTCGCGAGCGTGCGGGCGCTGGGCGCGCGCCTGGCCGCGGGCCTGGCGGCGCTGCCGGGCGTCGTAGACGTGCGCGGCCGCGGCCTCATGCTCGCCTGCGACTTCGAAATCGGTCCCCACCCACCCGCGCCGCAGCTCGTGCGCCGCGCGCTGCTCGAGCAGCGCCTCGTGCTCAACGCGACAGGGCCCGCGACGCTGCGCCTGCTGCCGCCGCTGACGATCGGCGAGGCCGAGGTCGACGAGGCCCTGCAACGGCTGCGGGCCCTCCTGTAAGGGAGGGCCCGCGGCATCGCCGTCTGTTCTGGACGCCCTAGCGCAGGACGCGCCCCGACCGGCTGCGCACCGTCAGGCGCAGCGCCACGCGCGAGGTGACCCGCGTCGACCTGAGGTCCGGCCTGTAGGCGTACTCGATCCTGCGGCTGCGCAGGTCGTTGGGCAGGATCAGCGTCAGCCGCCCGTTGGCCCGTGAGCGCAGCCCCGTCTTCCTGCGGCGCTGGCCGTTGGACAGCACGTGGACGACGTCGATGCGGGCCCCGATAATCGGGCGAGGGTTGGCCCCGCACGTCACGAGCCGCCCGCGCGTGACCGTGCGGGTGCCGAAGCGACTCGTGAACGAGCGCCCGACGCTGCGGAAGCCTCTGCGGACGAAGAACATGTCAAGCCGTCCGCACGTCGCCCGCGGGCCCGTCGAGCTTCCGACGCGGCCGTTCTCGCCGGTGCCGCTGCCGGTGTTCTGCACGACCCGCACGACGCACACCCTCGTCGCCGGATCGGCCGTCGATCCCTCCGGACATGGCCGCTGGACCACGAGGATGCAGGTGTTCGACGCGGGATCGCGGATCGTCCCGTTCGGGCAGACGACCGCCGTGGCGACGCACGTCCCGTCGGCGCCGGCGGTGGTGCCCGGACCGCAGGGCCGGAGGATGTCGTTGTTGCGGACGATGACGCAGGCGCCGCCCGCGTTCGGGTCCGCCGTGGAGCCCGCGGGACAGGGTGCCGTCACGGTCAGCACGCAGACCAGCGGGTTGGCGTTCGGGTTCTGCGCGACGGAGCCCGCCGGACAGGGCGGCGGCGGGGCAGGCGGCGCGCAGACGGCGCCGTGGCGGTCGACCTTCGCCTCGCCGAGGACGACCCTGGCGACCGGCTCGCCGCCGGGAACGAGCGGCAGCAGCTCGATGTGCACCGCTCGCTGCGTCAGCGCCTGGTCGGTGCTCGTCGCGGTGCCCTCCAGCACCTGCTGGTTGAGCCGGATGCGGATGAGGGGGGTGAGGTTGATGTCAGCGGGTTCGCCGTTCTGCGGGATCGCGATCACGGTGCTGTTGACCGTGAGCGAGACGATCCTGCTCGAGCCGGTCAGCTCGGGTACGCCGTTGACACAGCGCCCCGTCGCCTCGGCCGTGACGGCCTCCGCGTCGATCGTCAAGCCCGGAATCGCGACGCGCACCGTCTCGGCGACGCCGCCATCGGCCGTGGCGGTCTGCGTGCGGGCCGGCGCGATCGCCGGAGTGATCGAGGTGCTGGCAGAGGCCGCCTCCAGCGAGACCACCGGTGACGTCCCGCTCGGCGGAACGTCGATGTTCTGGACGCCTGTGTCCGCGTTCGCGCAGAATTCGCGGTCGGGAGTGAGCCGATTGGGGCTCCCGTTGGCCAGCACCGGCTCGATGCGCTGTGGATCCAGCAGCGGGTTGAGCTCGACGTAGCCCGCGCTGCCGCGGCAGGTCCAGACGGGCAGGGCGGTGTCCGCGCTCGCCGTCGGGACGAGGGTTGCAAATGCCGCCAGCGCCGCCAGAGCGATCAGCCTCGGCCTCGTGAATGTGGTGCTCCGCATAGTGTCTCCGTTCCGTCGTTGCCGATGCGGACCTTCTTCTGGCCGCCATCCCTGCTTCGAGCCGACTCGCGCGAGCCCGCCCGGGCCACAGCGCTGCCCGCAATAGAGAACAACGCACGCGCGCGGGAAACCTTGCGCCGAAAGGTGCAAACTCGTGCGGGCGCGTGCGAGCACGCCCGCGCCGACGCCGCGCTGGTTGCGACGTGGTTCGTTCGTCATCTCTTCCATCCCCTCGTGGTTGGCGGCGAAGCGGCGTGAACCGACGCACCCCCGCAACCCAGCAAGCTAACCGATGTTGCGGCGTCGGTCACCCGCCAGAAGCACGGGGTTTTGGGCTGCACACCGCGCCGAGGTCGCGCGGCTCGTAGGCTTCCACGCTCGATGGCCGAAACGACCGAGCAGACCCCGCACACCCGGACCGCCTCCTACCTCGCCGAACGCGGTGAGGTCGGCCGCGTGCTGCTGCTGTACTCCGGCGGGCTGGACACGAGCGTGATGCTCAAGTGGATCGCCGACGAGTACGAGGCCGAGGTCGTCACGCTGACCGTCAACCTCGGCCAGCCCGGCGAGGACTACGACGTCATCGAGGGCAAGGCGCGCCAGATCGGTGCGGTCGAGTGCTTCACCGTCGACGCGCGCGAGGAGTTCGCCCGCGACTTCGTCCTGCCCGCGATCAAGGCCAACGCGCTCTACGGCGGCGGCTACCCGCTCTTCACCGCGCTCGGGCGCCCGCTGATCGCCAAGCTCGCCGTCGACTACGCGCGGCGCACCGGCTGCGACACGATCGCCCACGGCTGCACGGGCAAGGGCAACGACCAGGTCCGCATCGA
>CADCVQ010000178.1 GCA_902806175.1 uncultured Solirubrobacteraceae bacterium | reverse complement strand
GCGCAGCGCGGCGACGTCGGCGACAGGCCGCTGCCCCGCGGCGCCGCAGCCGCCGCCACGGCAGGCGCTGCGCAGCACGCGCGGCACGGCCGCGATCGTCTCGCGCGCGAGCGGATCGGGTCCGCCGGGCGCCACCGGCGAGTCGAGGATCATGCGCTCGACGCGGTCGGGGTGGCGCCGCGCGTACTCGATCGCGACGCGCGTTCCGTACGAGACGGCATACAGCGCGATCTGCGGCGCGCCGAGCTGCACGCGCAGCGCCTCGAGGTCCTCCGCCGAGTCGGCGCTCGTGTAGTAGGAGCGCCGCGCCCCGAGGCTCTGCGCGCAGGCGCCCGCCGGCTTGGAGAAGCTCAACAGCAGGCGGCTCTCGAGGCCCCGGCAGCGCAGCAGGCCCGAGGCGCCGGTGCCGCGCTGGTCGAAGACGACGAGGTCGCGGTCCGCGGTCTGCAGCAGGAAGTCGTACGTCTGCGCGAAGACCACGCCGGCCTGGCCGGGGCCGCCGGTGAGGCCGATCAGCGGCGGGCGCGTGGCGCGGCGCGCGCGGATGCGCGCCGCGCGGATGCGCACGCTGCCGGGCAGGACGCCGCTGCGGTCCAGCGCCACCGTGACGGTGAAGCAGCGCGCGACGGGCTGCGGCGGGCATGCGATCGACGCCGCCGCCTGGGCTGCGGGAGGCGCCGGCGCGGCGAGCGTTGCGAGCAGGAGTGGGAGGGAGGCTACGCGCGGGAGGCTCATCTGCTGTACCCCTATGGTGGCGTGCTGAGCAAGCTTGTCCTCGCGATCCTGTCGCTGTACTCCGCCGAGCAGCCGCTGCCGGCGCCGGTGCCCGCGACTCCGGCCGCGCCCGCGCTGACGCTGCGTCAGGCCGTCGGCCAGCACATGATCTACGCCTATCCGGGGCTCCAACCGCCGGCCGCCCTACGGCGCCGCATCGCCGACGGCGAGGCCGCGGGCGTCATCCTGTTCTCTCGCAACGTGCGCTCCGTCGGGCAGGTTCGCGCGACGATCCGCGACCTGCAGGCGATCCCGCGCCCGCCGGGGCTGCGCGCGCCGCTGATCGTCATGACCGACCAGGAAGGCGGACCCGTGCGCCGCATCCCCGGTGCCCCGCGGCGCGCTGCCGCGCGCGTCGACAGCGAGGCCGAGGCGCGCGCCGACGGCGAGGCCGCCGCGCGGACGCTGCGCCGCGCGGGCGTCAACCTGAACCTCGCGCCCGTCGCGGACGTCGCCCGCAGCAAGAGCGTGCTCGAGCGCGAGCGGCGTACGTACGGCCGCTCGCCGCAGGACGTCGGGCAGCGCGCGCGGGCGTTCGTCGACGGGCTGCACGCCGGCGGCGTGATGGCCACCGCCAAGCACCTTCCCGGCTTCGGCGCCGCGACGCGGAACACCGATGACGCACCCCAGCGGATCACCTCGTCGCTGGAGACGTTGCGCAGCGTCGATCTGGCGCCGTTTGCGCAGCTCATCGACGGCGGCGTCGAGGCCGTCATGTTGTCGACGGCCGTCTATCCGGCGCTCGACGAGCGGCCCGCCGCGTTCTCGCCGCTGTGGGTCCGCGGCGAGCTTCGCCGCGGCCTCGGGTTTCGCGGCGTGAGCATCAGCGACGACCTCGGCACGCCCGCCGTGGCGGCGTACGGCCCGATTGCGCGGCGCGCGGTGCTGGCCGTCGCCGCCGGCATCGATCTGCCGTTGTTCACCGCGGGCTACGCGCCCGGCGCCGAAGCCGCCGAGGGGCTGCAGGCGGCGGCCCGCCGCGGCACCCTCGACGCCGGGGTGCTGCGCGACAAGGCGCGCCGCGTGCTGGCGCTACGCGCCAAGCTCCCGCGCGGGCGCTGACAGCCACTGGGCCGCGGTGCGCCACGCCGCGCTGGAGGGGTCGATCGGGTCGCGATGATCGCCGGGCGGCACGGCGAGCGTGACGTCGGCGCCCGCTCCGCGCGCCGCCGCGAGGTAGTCGCGCGACCGCCGCACGGAGACCGTCTCGTCACTGCGTGCGTGGACCAGACCGACAGGGACGCCGAGCGGGATGCGGCGCATCGGATCGGCCTGCGCCCAGCGCTCGGGCACGTCGGCGGGGCCGCCGCCGAGCAGCAGCCAAGCCGGACGGCCGGCGCGCTCGAGGTCGCAGACAGCCGCCAGCGCGAGCACGCGGCCCGCGACGACACGCGGCCCGGCGCCCGGCGCACCGGCGGGCAGCTCGCGACGGCCTGCGGCCCACAGCGCAAGCTGGCCGCCGGCCGAATGGCCCAGCAGCGTCACGCGCGCGAGGTCAAGCCGCGCGTCGCGCATGTCCCCGTCGGCGAGATGGTCGATTGCGCCCGCGACGTCGTCGAATGTCTGCGGCCAGCCGCCGCCCTCGCGCCCCAGGCGCCGGTACTCGACGTTGAAGGCCGCGTAGCCGCGCCGCACGAGGTCGGCGCACAGCGGCCCCATGATGAGCTTCGTGTAGGGCTGCTGCCAGTAGCCGCCGTGCAACACGACGACGACGGGAAACGGGCCCGCGCCGGCCGGCCGGTGCAGGTCGGCCACCTGGCGCGGGTGCTCGCCGTAGTGGTGGGTCGTCGCGGGACGGCGCAGCGCCGCGCGCGCGATCCGCCAGGCAAACGCGCTCACAGCAGCCCCGGCCCGCGCGGCACGCCGATCCTTCCGCCGCGGACGGCGAGCCCGCGCGCGTCGACGTCGTCGTCGAAGAGCTCGAGCGTCGCCAGCCCGCAGGCGGCCTCGATCCGCAGCGCCGCAGCGGCGTGCAGCGCGGCAGCGATCCCGAGCGGGCCGTCGAACGTCGACGCGACGTAGGGCTCGGCACCCGACGCGCGCACGAGCGCCGCGCTCGCAAGCAGCCCGGAGATGCCGCCGCAGCGCGCGAGCTTCAGGCAGACGGCGTCCGCGGCGCCCGACGCCAGCGCTCCCGGCTGCGCCGCGCTCTCGTCCATCGCGATCCGCACCGCGACGCGCTCGCGCACCTTGCGCAGCGCATGCAGCCCGTGGACGGGCTCTTCGACGAACTCCAGGCCCGCGGGCGCGAGCGCCTCGATCGTCGCCACCGCCTCCTCGACGCCCCAGGCGCCGTTGGCGTCGAGGCGCAGCTCGCCGTGCGAGCCCAGCGCCGCGCGCACGGCGGCGACGCGCCCGGCGTCGTCGCCGATGCCGACCTTGAGCTTCACGCAGCGAAAGCCCGCCTGCTGCGCAGCTTCGGCGCTGGCCGCGGCGCCGGCGCGATCCTGCGCGCCGATCGTCGCGTTGACGGGCACCGCCTCCAGCACGGGCTCGGTCAGCAGCTCGGCGACGGGCCGCCCGGCGCGGCGCCCGGCGCGGTCCCACAGCGCCATGTCGACTGCGGCAAGCGCCTGCGGCAGGTCGTCGGCCGCACGGCAGGCGTCCAGCAGCTCGCCGCCCTGCAGCGCGTCGGCGTCCTCGAGGACCAGGCGGTAGGCATCCAGCGCGATCCGGGCGCGCGACGGCGACACGCCGTCGTAGGGCTCGAGCGGCGCCGCCTCGCCGCGACCGGGGACGCCGTCGGCGCCCTCGATCTCGAAGGCGAAGACCGTGCGTTCTTCGAGCGCGCCGTAGGACGTCTGCAAGGGGGTGCGAAAGCGCAGCGTCCGTTCTTCGATGCTGACGCGCACGGCGGCTTTCAGCTCGCCAGCACGCCGGCGCTGAGCAACAGACAGAACGCCAGCTGCAGCATCCCCGTCTGCGCGAGCATCTCGTTCAGCGTCGGGCCGTCGCCGTGCTCGCGCACCGTCCGCGCGAGCTTCACCGCCAGCGGCAGCGTCAGCCACGGCAGCGCCAGCCACGGCGACAGCGCGCCGAGCAGCCACGGCAGCGGCGCGACGAGGTACGCGCCGTAGACCATCAGCGCGTAGATCGTGCGGCCGCGCTCGCGCCCGAGCCGGACCGCGAGCGTGCGCTTGCCTGCGCGCTTGTCGCTGTCGTGATCGCGGACGTTGTTGACGACGAGGATCGCTGCGGCGAGCAGCCCGACCGGCACCGCCAGGACGAATGCCTGCCACGGCCAGGACTCGAGCTGTGCGAACGTCGAGCCGGTGACGGCGACGAGGCCGAAGAAGAGAAAGACGAAGACCTCGCCCAGCCCCTCGTAGCCATAGGGCCTCGGCCCGCCGGTGTAGAGCACGCCGGCGGCGATCGACGCGACGCCGACGATCAGCAGCTCGATGCCGGCGAAGACGACGAGGTACAGGCCGCACAGCACCGCCAGCCCGAACGTGATGTACGTCGCGATCAGCACCTGGCGCGGCGGCACGAGCCCGCCCGCGGTCACGCGCACCGGCCCGACGCGGTCCTCGGCGTCGGCGCCGCGCCGCGCGTCGGAGTAGTCGTTGGCGAGGTTCGTCCCGATCTGGATGAAGATCGAGCCCAGCAGCGCGGCGATGAACGCGCCCGGCCGGAAGATCCCGCGCTCGATCGCCAGCGACGTGCCGACGAGCACCGGCGCGACGGCGGCCGGCAGCGTGCGGATGCGCGCCGCCATGAGCCAGATCCGCAGGCCGCTGGGCACCGACGCGGCGGTCGCCATACCCATCTAGGGCCGCTTCGGAAAGCGCGAGAAGTCCGGCGGGCGCTTCTCGCGGTAGGCGTCGCGGCCCTCGTGCGCCTCCGGGTTCTCGTAGAACAGGAGGTTCGCGTCGTGGGCGAGCTGCTGGATGCCGCTGAAGCCGTCTTCGCTGGCGTTGAACGACGCCTTCACGAGCCGCAGCGCGAACGGGGACATCGCGAGCATCTCGCGACACCAGGCGACGGTCTCCTGCTCGAGCGAGTGCAGTGGCACGACGGTGTTGACAAGACCCATCTCGAGCGCCTGCGCGGCGTCGTACTGGCGGCAGAGAAACCACATCTCCTTGGCCTTCTTGGGCCCCACGAGCGAGGCCAGCAGGCTCGCGCCGAAGCCGCCGTCAAACGAGCCGACGCGCGGGCCGACCTGGCCGAAGCGCGCGTTGTCGGCGGCGATCGACAGGTCGCAGACGAGGTGCAGGACGTGGCCGCCGCCGATCGCGTAGCCGGCGATCATCGCGACGACGGGCTTGGGCAGGCGGCGGATCTGGACATGCAGATCGGTGACGTGGAAGCGCCCGACCGCGCCGGCCTCGGGGTGGGCGGGGTTCGGATCCATGAGATAGCCCGTGTCGCCGCGGACGTTCTGGTCGCCGCCCGAGCAGAAGGCGAGCTCGCCCGCACCGCTCAGGACGATGACGCCGATCGACGTGTCCTCGCGCGCCCGTGTGAGCGCCTCGGAGATCTCGATGATCGTCTGCGGGCGAAACGCGTTGCGAACCTCGGGCCGGTCGATCGTGATCTTCGCGATTCCGTCACCGCTGAGCTCGTAGCGGATGTCGGTGTACGCGCCGGCGCCCGGCGTCCACTCGATTGCCATGCGTGCAGGCTACTTTCCGTGGATGCTCGTGGAGTCCTGGCTCGCTCGCGCTGCTCGCACCCGCCCGGCCGCGATCGCGCTGCGCGCCGAGGACGGCGTGCTGCGCTACGGCGAGCTGCACGAGGCCGCGATCGCGGCGGCGCAGCGGCTCAGCGCGCTCGGCGTCGCGCCGGGCGACCGCGTCGGGATCGCGCTGCCCGCGCGGCGCGCGTTCGCCGAGACGCTGCACGGCTGCCTGCTACTTGGCGCGCCTGCGGTCCCCGTCGACCTGCGCCTGAGGCCCGCCGAGCGCCGCGCGCGCACGGCGGACTGCGCGGCGCTCGTCTGCGAGCCGCTGGAGGGGCTGGTCGACCCGACCGCGCCGATCAGCGGCACGCACGACCTCGACGCGACGGCGAGCGTCGTGCACACCTCGGGCACGACGCGCGGCCCGCGGCCGGTGAAGCTGACCTACGGCAACTGGCTGTGGAGCGCGCTGGGCTCGGCCGCCGCCCTGGGTGTCGCGCGCGACGACGCCTGGCTGTGCACGCTGCCGCTGTCGCACGTCGGCGGGCTGTCGATCCTCGTGCGCAGCGCGATCTACGCGACGAGCGTCGTGTTGCACGAGCGCTTCGACGCCGAGGCGGCGGCCGACGAGGTCGCCACCCGCGCAACGCTCGTCTCGGTCGTGCCGACGACGCTTGCGCGCCTGCTCGATGCGGGGCTGCGCCACCCGCCGCGCCTGCGCGCGGCGCTCGTCGGCGGGGCGCCGATCGCTGCGGCGCTGCTGCAGCTCGCGGCCGCGGCCGGCGTGCCGGCGGTCAGCACGTACGGCTTGACGGAGGCGTGCTCGCAGGTGACGACCGGCGGCCCGGCGCTGTTCTGCACGCGCGTGCGGATCGGCCCGGCGCGCGAGATCCTCGTCGCCGGCCCGACGGTCGCGCCCGGCGCGCTCGACGACGACGGCTGGCTGCACACCGGCGACGAGGGCGCAATCGACGGCGCCGGCAACCTCGTCGTCACCGGGCGCGCGGGCGACACGATCATCACCGGCGGCGAGAACGTCGCTCCCGCCGAGGTCGAAGCCGTGCTCGAGAGCCACCCCGCCGTCGCCGAGGCTGCGGTGCACGGCGCACCGGACCCCGAGTGGGGCGAGCGGGTCGTCGCAACAGTCGTCCTCCGAGCCGGGCAGACCGCAACCGAGGAGGAGCTGCGGAGTTATTGTCGTGTCCGGCTCGCGGGATACATGATGCCCCGGGTCTACAGGTTTTCTCCCCAGTTGCCGAGGACGGTCTCAGGGAAGTTGTTGCGCCGATCTTTGGAGGAATGAATGTCACGCCCGGGCCGTCGTTCGTTGTCCATCGCCGCCGCCGTGGCGGCGGGGCTTGTCGCCCCCGCCGCGGCGAACGCGGCGACCTACACCGTGGCCGCCGGCGGCGGCGCCTGCGGATCAGGTGGGGACGTCGCCTGCGAGTCCCTGTCGGCGGCCGCTGCGGCCGTCAACGCCGGGTCAGGCGGTGACACGATCAACGTCAGCCCCGGCACCTACACCGAGAACCCGACCTTCAGCGTCCCCGCGATCACCATCACGGGGTCCACGGCCGCGCCGGGCACCGTTGTCATCGGCACGATCAGCTTCACCGGCGCCGGCGCGGCGAGCGTTCTCGAGAAGGTCGTCGTCCTCACCCCCGCGGGCGGCGCCCCGGGCGTCAGCGTCGGCTCTGCGTCCGGCGGCCTCGCGCTGCGCGACGCGATCGTGTTCAACGCGGGTGGCGCCGGGATGGAGATCGCCGGAGGGACCGCGAACTCGATCACGCGCAGCAGCGTGATCACGAACGGCTCGGCGGCCAATGCCGTCGACATCCAGACCGGGACGTCGGAGGCGAACCTCGTACTGGACTCGAGCATCATCAGCGGTGGCGGCGCGGGAGCCGGCATCTCGGCGAAGACCGGCGTCGGCGCGCCTGTCCTTGGCAGCGCCAAGCCCATCAACATCACGGGCCGCCAGATCACGATCGCGGGCTCCGCGACGGCGGTCTCGCTGGACGCCAGAGATGCCTTGCCGCTCCTTCTGCTCGGTACGCCGGTCGGCAGCATCGCCGCCACGTTCCGCGATTCGATCGTGCTGGGCGGGGTGGCCACGCAGGTGAACACGCTGCCGCCCGCGAATTCGGCGACGGCTGAGTTCCCGAACACCGACCGGACGACGCCGGCCGACCAGCTGTTCGTCAACGCGGCCAAGAAGAACTTCCACCTGCGCGCGGGTGCGCCGGCGATCGACACGGTGCCGACCGCGAGCAGCACCTCGCCGACGGACGTCGACGGCCAGGCGCGCACGAACGGCCCCGCCAGCGACCGCGGCGCCGACGAGTTCCACGTCGGGCCGCCTCCGCCGGCACCGCCCACCGGCACCGGGGCGCCGCAGAACGACGGCACGCCGCCGGCGATCGTCATCTCCAAGCCGAAGGCCAACCAGAAAATCAAGCTGACGACGACGAAGAAGCGAACCGTCACGAGGAACGGCGAGAGGGTGACGAGGCGGACGACGACGCGCCTGAAGCGGCTTGCCATCGCCGGCACCGCCAAGGACGCCTCGGGTGTCAAGGGCGTCGTCCTCACGATCGAGAAGCTGGGGACAACGTCCACGACGAAGTGCAAGTGGTTCAACCCGGCGAAGGGCATCGTGCTGCGCAGCTGCAAGAAGCCGCCGCTGGTGCTGGCGAAGCTCGCCGCCAACGGCACGTGGACCTACAACGTCAATGCGCGCAGGCTCAGCGCCGGCAAGTACCGCGTCATCGCGGTCGGTGCCGACAACAGCGGCGCATTCGGCAACTCGGCCGCGCGGGGCGACGCCATCCGCCGCTTCACGCTGACGAAGAAGTGACCGCGACGGCGCACGCCATCGGGTACGCCGGGGTCGCCGCTCACGCGGCGACCACGGTGACCACGCCGCGCTGAGACAACACGCCGTGGCGGCGACCGATCCCGAGGAGTACCGCCGCACGAGCCGGGAGCACTGGGCTCGTGCGGCCGCTGCCTGGGGGACGCACCGCGACGTCATCCAGACCGCTGCGCAGCCGGTCTCGCACTGGCTCGTCGACGCGATCGAGCCGCAGCCCGGCCACCGCGTGCTCGAGCTCGCGGCGGGACCCGGTGACACGGGCTTTCTCGCGGCCGAGCTGATCGCTCCCGGCGGCACGCTGATCAGCTCGGATGCCGTCGAGGAGATGGTCGCGCAGGCGCGCGCCCGCGCGGCCGAGCTGGGCATCGAGAACGTCGAGTTCCGCACGATCGACGCCGAGTGGATCGACCTCCCGACCGCCGATCTCGACGGCGTCATCGCCCGCTGGGGCTACATGCTCGTCGCCGATCCGGCGACCGCCCTCGGCGAGACGCGCCGCGTCCTGCGCCCCGGTGGGCGCGTCGCGCTGGCGGCGTGGGCGCATCCCGACGACAACCCGTGGGCATCGGCGCCGACCCGCGAGCTCGTCGCGCTGGGCGCGATCGAGCAGCCCGACCTCGACGCGCCCAACATGTTCGCCTTCCGCGATCCGCAGCGCATCGCGACGCTGCTGGAGGATGCCGGCTTCACCGAGATCGCGATCGAGCAGATCCCGATCGTCTTTCAGTATCCGTCGCTCGACGACTGGTGGGACACGCAGCTGGACATCTCCACGAGCCTCGTGCGCGCGGTCGGCGCGCTCACGCCCGCCCAGCGCGACGACCTGCGCGACGCGATCGACGCCCGCCTGGCGCGGTACGTCACAGCGGACGGCGCCGTCGCGCTGCCGGGCCTGACGCACGTCGCCGCAGCCGGCGCGTAGGGCGCGCTCTCCAGCGCGCCGTCAGCTTGCGCCACGCGCGAGCAGGCCGGGCAGGGCGAAGACGGCGACGGCGCCCACGCGCTGGAGCACCCGCATCGGCGCAGACGGCGGGAAGTTGCCCCACAGCGCGTCGCGATCGGCGACGAGCAGCGCGAGCATCGTCAGCGGCGGGATCGCCGTGACCGCGAGCCACGCGCTGTCTGCGCCGTCGAGCGTGCGGTCGACCGCGTAGACCGTCGCTGCCGTGGAGGCGAGGAAGACGAGCGCGAACGTGGACTGCCAGGGCTGCCCCGACTGTGCCTCCTCGCTCAGGCCCCACGTGAGAAAGAGCGCCAGCAGGACGTTGAAGCCCGCGGCGATCACGGCAAGGACGTCGAGCACGCCGACAATGTAGGACGCGGCGGGCCGGGGCGGGTCGGTCGGTCGGTCGGCGAGACCGGCCTACTCCCGTCGACGCTTCTGCGTGGCGGGCGCAACCGCCGTGCCCGCGACCTCCTCGCCTGAGGGCCCGCGCTGGTCGTCTCGGCGCGCGCTGGCGGGCGACCTCAGTGGTGCAGCGCCGACGAGAAGTGGTGCCGGTGGGCGTCGCGCACCGCGTCGGGCCGGTAGTGGCGATCGTAGAACTCGAGGTCGAGATGGGTGGCCTGGAACGCCATGACGGCGTGGTAGGGCGCGAGGTATGCCGGGAAGCGCTCGTACCTCTGGTAGACGTGTTCGCAGTAGGCCACCGTGGCCTCGATCGCCTCGGCGCCGATCTCGCCGCTGCCGGCGGCGACGCGCTGCGGGTCGCGCCAAGCGCCTTCGCAGGCGCGGCCGCGGTACAGCCCGTCGGCCGCGAACTTGCGGGCGACGACCGACTCGACCGCGGCGCGCATCGACGGTTGGACGGGCGGCGAGCAGGTGCGCAGCAGCCGCGCCCCGTCGACGCCGTCGAGCCCGATCGGCAGCGCGACCGGCACGTCGCGGCGCATGAGCCGCAGGGCCAGGCGCACATGTCGCGGAACCCCGAGCGACCGCGACAGCGGCAGGCGCACCGTGTCGAAGCCGAGCGCCTCGAGCCAGGGGTCGTCCAGCGCTGCGAAGCTCGCAAACCCGCCGAGGCCAAGCGCCCCGCATGCGAGCGCGAGGTTCTGCAGCATCATCCCGTGCTCGATGGCGATCAGCTCGGTCATCACGCGCTCGAACGCCTCGATCGTGGCCACGGTCCCGTGGCGGACGTCGTCGTCGAGGTGGCCGCCACGGCGCTCGGCGAACCGCTTCAGGCCCGCCGGCGCGTAGCCGGCGCGCTCGTCGAGCAGGAAGAAGCGGTGTCGTTGGCTGAACAACTCGAGCAGTACGTTGATGACGGCGAACGCCGTCTCACCGACCGGCAGAAAGCAGGTCGAGCCCGGCGCGCTCGCGCCCAGCGGTTGATCTCGACGTTCAGCGGCGGGCCCACCGGACCACGCGCCCGTCCGTCGCGGACGCGGACACGGGAGCGCCGGTAGGCCTCGCCGTAGTCGCCGCGTCGGGCGAGCTCGATCAGCCGGCGGATCTCCTCCGGCGCCAGCTCCGAGGGGCGCCTGACCATCTACGCGCTGTTCGGCTCCAAGGAAGGCCTGCTGCGTGCGCTGTACCGGTCAGGCTTCGAGGCGTTGCACCGGCGCCAGGCGGACGTTGCGATCAGCGGCGATCCGGTCGCCGACGTCGTCGCACTGGCGCAGGCATACCGCGCGACAGCTGTCGAGAACCGGCACATGTACTTCCTCATGTTCGACAGCGTCGGCGAGTTCCGCCCGACGCCCGACGACCGCGAGTTCGCCCGCCGCACGCTGCGTCAGGTGCGCGACGCCGTACGTGCCGCCGCGGCCGGCGGCCGGCTGCCCGACGAGGCCAGGGCGATCACGCTGCAGATCTGGGCGTTGGTCCACGGCCTCGCCTCGCTCGAGTTGCAGGGCATCCTCGGAGACGCAGAGACCGCCGCGCGATACTGGACCGACGCCGTCGCAGCCTTCATGCGCGGCCATGCGCAGGCCGCGTCGGTGGCGAACGCCTGACAGCGCCTCGCGCCGCGGATGGCGGCGACCAAGAAGACCTCGACCAGCACGACCGGGCGGGGCCTGACCGCCCGGAAGTACCATCCCGCGCCATGTACTACGACCACGACGCCGACCTCAGCCTGCTCGACGGCAAGACCGTCGCCATCATCGGCTACGGCTCCCAGGGCCACGCCCACTCGTTGAACCTCAAGGACGCGGGCGTGAACGTCGTCGTCGGCCTGCGCGAAGGCTCGGCTTCGCAGGCCAAGGCCTCAGAGCACGGGCTGCAGGTGCTGCCGGTCGCCGACGCCGCCAGCCGTGGCGACCTCGTGATGATCCTGGTGCCCGACGAGCTGCACCGCGCGGTCTACGAGGGCGAGGTCAAGGACGGCATCGCGGAGGGCAACATGCTGCTCTTCGGGCACGGCTTCTCGATCCACTACGACGAGGTCCAGGCGCCCGCGGGCGTCGACGTCGCGCTCGTCGCGCCGAAGGGCCCGGGCCACCTCGTCCGCCGCCAGTACCTCGAGGGCTCGGGAGTGCCCGGCCTCGTGGCGGTCGAGCAGGACGCGACCGGCAACGCCAAGGCACTGGCGCTGGCCTACGCCAAGGCGATCGGCTGCACGCGCGGCGGCGTCATCGAGACGTCGTTCAAGGACGAGACCGAGACCGACCTCTTCGGCGAACAGGCCGTGCTGTGCGGCGGCGCGTCCGAGCTCGTGCAAGCCGGCTTCGAGACGCTCGTCGAGGCCGGCTATGACCCGAAGATGGCGTACTTCGAGTGCCTGCACGAGCTCAAGCTCATCGTCGACCTCATGTACGAGAAGGGGCTCGCCGGGATGCGCTACTCGATCTCCAACACCGCGGAGTACGGCGACTACACGCGCGGCAAGCGCGTCATCACCGAGGACACGCGGGCCAACATGAAGCAGATCCTCACGGAGATCCAGAACGGCGACTTCGCCCGCGAGTGGATCGCCGAGAACCGCGCCGGCCAGGAGAACTTCGCGCGCATGCGCGCCGAGCAGGCCGCCTCGCGCGTGGAGACGACCGGGAAGGAGCTGCGTTCGATGATGGACTGGATCGACACGGAGTTCAGCGAGTAGCGGAAGCGGGGCGGCTGTGAGCCGGCGCGATCCCTTCGATGTCGAGGAGTTCCTGGCGCGCCCGCTCGTCGCCCGCGTCGCCACGGATGGTCCGACGGTCCGGCCGATCTGGTTTCTCTGGGAGGACGGCGCGTTCTGGTGGATCACCGGCTCCTACGCTCGGCTGCCGAAGCTGCTCGCCGACGATCCGCGCGTGGCGCTCGTGATCGACACGTGCGACCTCGCCAGCGGCGAGGTGCTGCAGGTAACGGCGCGCGGTGACGCCGAGGTCGTCGCGTTCGACGCGGATCGGGCGCGGCGCAAGCTCGCGCGCTACCTCGGAGCCGACGAGTCGCGCTGGCCGCAGACGTTTCGCGAGCTGGACTTCGATCCCAGGCTCGTGCGCCTCGTTCCCGAGCGGCTGATCGCGAAAGACGTCTCGTTCGAGCGTCGGGCGACCCGCTAGTGGGCGCGTCCGGAAGTTGTGCGAGGTTTTGCGGGATGCCCGGCCGTGATCTGACGGTCGACGGTGTCCCGCCTTCGTGCTGGTGGCACGGGGGCGGGCGCCGGCGGACGTCAGGCGCG
>CADCVQ010000177.1 GCA_902806175.1 uncultured Solirubrobacteraceae bacterium | reverse complement strand
GTGGGTGACGGTCGCGGGAGCCGAGGCGGCGGCCGCGCCGGCCGGGCAGCCCGCCGCGGGCGCGGGCGCGCTGCCGGCGGACACCTGTGGGCGCGTCGTCTACGGCGGCGAGGGCACGCCCGACCGCCTGCTGGTCTCCGACCTGCCGCTGCGCGGCGGCCCCAACCTGCCGACACGGCAGATGAGCCAGGCGGTCGCGTTCGTCCTGCGCGAGCGCGGCTTTCGCGCGGGGCGCTTCACGATCGGCTACCAGTCCTGCGACGACTCGACCACCCAGTCCGGCATCTTCGACGCCGCCAAGTGCGCGGCCAACGCGAAGGCCTTCGCCGCCAACGCGAAGGTCATCGGCGTCGTCGGCCCGTACAACTCGGCCTGCGCCTTGCAGCAGATCCCGATCGCCAACACTGCGCCCGGCGGCGGCCTGGCGATGATCTCGCCGACGAACGCCGACGTCGGCCTGACGCGGGCGGGACCGATGAGCCCCGAGGGCGGGCTGCGCGCGCTGTATCCGACGGGCAGGCGCAACTACGCGCGCCTGCACCCGACGGAGGGCGCGCAGGGCGCCGCCGACGCGCAGCTTGCGCGCAGCCTCGGTGCGCGCCGCGTCTTCGTCCTGAGCGACGGGGGCTACGGCGAGAGCATGGCCGCGCAGTTCAGGCGCGCCGCGCGCCCGCTCGGGCTTACGATCGCCGGCGCGCGGCGCTGGAACCCGGCCGCGCGCAGCTACGCCGGCCTTGCCTTTGCTGTCGCCGCCGCGCGGCCCGACGCGGTCTTCGTGAGCGGCCTGCTCGACACGAACGGCGGCGAGGTGATCCGCGCGCTGCGCGCTCGGCTCGCGCCAGGCGTGCGCCTCATCTCGATGGACGGCCTGCTACCCGTGTCCAAGCTCTTTGCCGCCGCGGGCGACGCGGCCCGGGGCGTGTACCTCAGCGTCGGCGGGCTGCTCGCGCCGCAGCTCGGTCCGGAAGGGCGCAACTTCGTCAGCAACTTCGCGGCTACGCAGCCCGACGGCTCGGTACACCGCCACAGCGTCCTTGCCGCCGCGGCCGCCGCGACGCTGCTCGACGCGGTCGCCGGATCTGACGCGACGCGCGCCGGCGTGACGCGGCGGATGCTCGCCACGCAGCCGCGCCGCGGCATCCTCGGCCGCTTCGCCCTCGACGCCAACGGCGATATCGACCCGAGCGTGATCACGATCGTCCGCGCGCGCCGCGGCGGCGGCTCGGACGCCGTCGAGTCGACCGACGGCGCCGCGTTCGTGCGCGTGCTGCGGCCCCCGCGCGACCTGCTGCGCTGACCGCTACTTCGCCAGCGCCCCCTGCACCGCGCCGAACGCCGGCTTGGGCTTCAGCGCCTCGTCGAGCAGCGTCGCCGCGCCCATCCCGGCCTGCGTCTCGGAGATCCACGAGCGCCCGTCGGTGAAGCCCCAGAGCGTCAGCGAGCGGCAGTCGACCGTGAGGCAGCTGCGCACGATCTGCTCGTAGATGCGCGCCTGCGCCTGCAGCTTGTCGGCGTCGGCCGGGAGCGGCACCCCGACGTCGGCCTCCGTGATCGCGATGTCCAGGCCGAGCGCCTTGAAGCGCTGCATGTTCGCGACGAAGTCCGCAGCCAGCCCGTCGAGGTTGGCGTGCGTCTGAAAGCCGACGCCGTCGATCGGCACGCCCTGCGCCTTCAGGCCGCGCACGATCTCGTACAGGCGGTTGGACTTCGCGTTGATCCCTTCGGCGCCGATCTCGTTGAGGTAGAGCTTCGCGTCGGGATCGGCAGTGCGCGCGGTGCGAAAGGCGTCGGCGATGAAGCCCTCGCCGAGGCGGCGCATGAAGACCGACTGGCGCAGCCCGCCGTCGTCGCTGATCGGCTCGTTGACGACGTCCCAGACGCCGACGTCGGCCTTGTACTCGGCCATGACGCTGCGGATGTGCTCGCGGGTGGCCTGGCGCAGCTCGGATGGCCCGAGCGCCTTGACCCACTCAGGCAGCTGCGCGTGCCAGACGAGCGTGTGGCCGCGCACCTTCTGCCGCGCTTCGCGCGCCTGCTTCACGATCGCATCGGCGGGACCGAAGGAGTACTCGCCGCGCTCGGGCTCGATCGCGTACCACTTCATCTCGTTCTCGGGCGTGACGGTCGAGAACTGCGCCGCGATGATCTGCCGGTAGGCGCGGTTGCGCTTCTGGACGTCGCCGCGCACGGCGGTGCCGATCTCGATCCCCCGCTGCTTGGCGACCTCGCGCAGCGGCGCGCCGGGCAACGGCTCGGCGTCGCTTCCGCCGCGCAGGAGGTAGCCCACGAACAGGAGGATGACGAGGACGGCTGCGCCGATCCCCAGCCCGCGGGCGACGCTCACGTCAGAAGGCGCCTCGCCGCGTGAAGACGGCTGGGACCGTCTTGACGAGGATGCTCAGGTCCAGGAAGACCGACCAACGCTCGAGATAGAGGAAGTCCAGGCGCACGAGGTCGTCGAAGTCAAGCTCCGAGCGCCCCGAGACCTGCCACAGGCCGGTGATCCCGGGCGTCACGAGGTAGCGCTTCTTGTGCCACTCCTCCAGGCGCTGGAAGTCGCGTTCGGGCAGCGGCCGCGGGCCGACGAGCGACATCTGGCCGCGCACGACGTTGAACAGCTGCGGCAGCTCGTCGAGCGAGTAGCGGCGCAGAAAGCGCCCGACCGGCGTCATGCGCGGGTCGTCGCGCATCTTGAACAGCGGTCCGCTCGCCTCGTTGAGCGACTCGAGGTCGGCCTGGCGCTGGTCGGCGTCGCGATACATCGTGCGGAACTTCAGGCACGCAAACGGCGCGCCGCCGATGCCGGGGCGCATCGAGCGGTAGATCACGGGACCGCGGGAGCTGAACCGGACGGCGAGCGCGCTGGCCGCCATCACGGGGCTGAGCACGAGCAGCAGCGCCGACGACATCACGAGGTCGAACGTGCGCTTGACGAAGTAGTCAAAGCCCTCGAAGACCGGCGGCTTGAGCTCGAACAGCGGCACCGCCTCGCCGGGCACGAACTCGGCGCGGTGCACGAGCAGCTCCATCGTCGACGGCGCGATCCGCACCCGTACGCCGTTGGAGTGCGCGATGTCGACGAGCTCGACGGCCTGCGGCTGCGGGAACTCGGGGTCGGCGATGATCACCTCGTCGATGCGGTGACGGTGGATGACCTGCGCGAGCTCGTCGAGCGTGCCGAGCGACAGCAGCCCGTTGTTGGGCCGCGGCGTCAGCGAGATGAAGCCGACGACCTTGACCGTCGGATGCGCGGCATCGCGCAGCGCGTGGCCGACGGCCTCGATGTGCTGCCCGGTCCCGACGAGCACCGCGCGGCGCTGGTAGCCGGCGGCGCGCAGCAGCACCCCGGTGACCTTCTCGTAGGTGCGCCGCAGCAGCGAGACGTAGATGACGGCGAAGAACAGCGAGCCGTAGAAGATGTAGTACGAGCTGAACTGGCTGCCGCTCGCGGTCGCGTAGATCAGCGCGACGAACGCGACCTGCGCGAGCGAGGACACGATCCGCGACAGGCCCGGGCGCTCGCCGCGCGCCGAGTAGAGCCCGGACCGCGCGAACAGCAGCACGGTCAGCAGGAAGGCGAAATCGAACAGCTCGTTGGTCTGCACCGCCTGGTTGCGGGCGACCCAGTCGCCCGTGAGGATGCCGGCCTTCAGCCAGAGGGCCGTGAGGATCGCCAGGTAGATCCCGAAGGAGTCGAGCGTCAGCAGCGCGAGGATGCGGACGCCCTTGCGCAGCGTGTCGAGCTTGAGCAGGAAGGAGAGGACCGGCGGGCGCTTGCGGCGTACGTCGCGCTCTGACAGCGCAAAGTCAGGCGCCGGCGACTGCACCGGCGCCTCCGTCACGCCCTCCCGTGGCTCGCGCTCCGTTGTCGGCATCCTCCTGCTCTAACGGACAACGGTCGCAGATGTTCCGGTGCGGCGCCATCCTCCCTGGGTCTTCGGCGAAGCGCCGGTGGATCCTTCGCCCGTCGTCATCGTCTCCCGGCGCCGACGAGTGCCGCGGTGCCCGCCTGCTCGACCGTGCGGCGCAAGCCCTCGCGCAGGTCGATCTCCGGCTCCCAGCCGAGCAGCGCCCGCGCCAGGGAGATGTCGGGCTGGCGCACCTGCGGATCGTCGGTCGGCAGCGCCTCGTGGACGATCTCCGACTTGGAGTCCGTGATCTCGATGACGGTCTCGGCGAGCTCCAGCAGCGTGAACTCGTTGGGGTTGCCGACGTTGACCGGCCCGCCCTCGCCGGACTCCGCGAGCGCGATCATCCCGCGGATCAGGTCGTCGACGTAGCAGAAGGAGCGCGTCTGGCTGCCGTCGCCGAACACCGTGATCGGGCGGTCCTGCAGCGCCTGGCGCAGGAACGTCGGGATCGCGCGGCCGTCGTAGGGCCGCATCCTGGCGCCGTAGGTGTTGAAGATCCGCATGATCGCCGTGTCGACGCCCTGCTGGCGGTGATAGGCCATCGTCAGCGCCTCGGCGTAGCGCTTGGCCTCGTCGTAGACGCCGCGCGGGCCGATCGGGTTGACGTGCCCCCAGTAGGTCTCCGGTTGCGGGTGCACCTGCGGGTCGCCGTAGACCTCGCTCGTGGAGGCGATCAGAAAGCGCGCGCGGTGCTTCTTGGCGAGCCCGAGCGTGTGGTGCGTGCCGTGCGACCCGACCTTGAGGGTGTGCAGCGGCAGGCGCAGGTAGTCGATCGGCGATGCGGGCGACGCGAGGTGGTAGACGAAGTCGATCGGTCGCTCGACGAAGTACGGCTGGACGATGTCCAGCTGGAGGAACTCGAACTCCGGCACCCGGATGTGCGCGATGTTCGTCAACGACCCGGTTTCGAGGTTGTCGACGCAGATGACGTGGTGGCCGCGGCGCAGTAGCTCGTCGCACAGATGCGACCCCAGAAAGCCTGCGCCACCGGTGACAAGGCAGGTGGACATGGGGCGGCATGGTACCCCCGGCCCCTGGCCAGGTGGACGAAAAGCCGAGCTCAGCGCTTGCGCGCCGCCTTCAGCTGCTTCTTCTTCAGCGTCGGCGCGATCACGACGAATCCGTCGGAGCGACGCTCGGCGTGGCCTTCCTTGACCAGGCGCTTGACGACGACTGGGCAGCGCTTGCAGCGCGGATTGCTCTTGCAACAGCCCTTCTTCGGCTTGATCAAGAGCTTCATTAGGCGAGCCTAACGTGTCGCGACGGGGCAGTACAGTGCCAACCATGCCTGCAGACGCCTTCGTCGAACGCCTCAACGAGCAGATCGGCCACGAGTTCGCCGCCGCGCAGCAATATCTCGCGATCGCCGTCTACTACGACGACGAGACGCTTCCCCGCCTGGCCGCGTTCTTCTACGCGCAGGCGCTGGAAGAGCGCAACCACGCGCTGATGATGATCCAGTACCTGCTCGACGCGGGCGCGCAGGCGCCGGTCCCCGGCGTCGCGGGCCCGCAGAATGCCTTCGGCGACGTCGTCGAACCGGTCGCGCTGGCGCTCGCGCAGGAGCGCCGCGTCAGCGATCAGATCAACGCCCTGGCCGCGATCGCTCGCAAAGAGGGCGACTACTCCAGCGAGCAGTTCATGCAGTGGTTCATCAAGGAGCAGATCGAGGAGGTCGCGTCGATGAACGACCTGCTCAAGGTCGTCACGCGTGCCCGCGAGAACCCGCTGCTGGCCGAGGAGTACCTCGCCCGCGAGGCGCCCGGCGAAGAGGGCGCCGACCCGACGGCACCGCCGGTTGCCGGCGGTCCGCTGTAGGGCCTCGCGGCACTGACCCGCGGCCATGCTCGGCAGGTCTCTCAGCGCGCTGGCGCGCGTGCGCGCACGCGTGAGCTCGGCCACCCCGCCGCGCGAGACGCTCATCGCGCAGCACGTCGCCGGCCGCTCGTTCGTCGATGTCGGCTGCATGTGGAGCATCGACGGAGCGCTGTGCTTCGCGGCCGAGGACGCCGGCGCGTCGGCGGTCACGGGCGTCGACGTCATGGGTCCGACGGAGCGCTTCGAGGCCGAGCGCGCGCGGCGCGGGTCGCAGGTGCGCTTCGTCCAGGGCGACATGCACGAGCCCGCGACGATCGCGCAGATCGGGCGCCACGACGTCGTCTGGTGCTCGGGCGTGCTCTACCACGCGCCGCACCCGCTGCTGACGCTCGAGCGCCTGCGGGAGCTGACGATGAGCACCCTGCTGCTCGCGACGGAGACGATCGCCGAGACCCCCGGGCGGCGCGACACCTGCGTCATCGCGCCCTCGCGCGACGAGCACCCAAACGCCGAGCCCGCCGCCGGCCCCGGCGCGGGCTACGGCCCGTGGTACTGGGGCATCTCGCCGTCGGCGCTGCGCACGATGCTCAAGCTGACGGGCTTCGCCCTCGCCGACGAGCATCGCACGCCGTTTCACGTGACGATCGTCGCGACCCCGCGCTGAGGGATGGCGGCGCTCCGGTCGTGCCTAGTGCTGCGCCGCCGACGCCTCACGACGCGCGCGCGGGACGCGTGCCGAGCGTGACGCTCAGCGTGCGCTCGTCGCCGCCGCGGCGCACGCGGACTTCGATCCTGTCGCCCGGCTTGCGACCGCTGACGGCCGCCGAGACGTCCGCAGACTGCGCGACCGGGCGGCCACCGATCTCCACGATGCGGTCGCCCGTGCGCAGGCCGGCGTCGTCAGCGGGGCCGTCGGGGATGACGTTGGCCACGAGCGCGCCCGTGCCCGTCCGCGGGTCGCCCGTCGAGACGCCGAGGTACGGGCGCTTGATCTCGCGGCCCGCCTTGAGCGCCGGCAAGATCTCCTTCGCGGTGTCGACGGCGATCGCGAAGCCGACGCCGTCGTTTGAGCCGCTGTTCGTCGCGATCTGCGCGTTGATGCCGATCACGCGTGCCGAGGCGTCCAGCAGCGGCCCGCCCGAGTTGCCGGGATTGATCGCGGCGTCCGTCTGGATCGCATTTTCGATCGTGAAGCCGTTCGGTGACTCGATCGGACGCCCGACCGCCGAGATGACACCGGTCGTCAGCGTGCCCGCGAGCCGGAAGGGGCTACCGATCGCGATCGCCGGCTGGCCGACCTTCAGGTTCCTCGAGGAGCCGAGGTCAAGCGGCGTGAGCGCGTGGTCGGCCGGATCGACCTTCAGCAGCGCGAGGTCGCTCGACGCGTCGGCGCCGACGACGCGTGCGGTGATCGGAGCGCCCTTCGTGAAGCGCACGCGGACGCTGCGCGCGTCCTCGACGACGTGCTCGTTGGTGAGGATGTAGCCCTCGTCGTCGAGCACGAAGCCAGAGCCGGTGCCGCCGCCCGCGGCCGTCAGCGTCTCGACCGAGACGACGCCCTTGCTGACGCGGGCGTAGAGGGCGGACACATCCGTCGCGGCGCGCGCCCCGGGCGAGCCGGACTCCTCGCCCGATGCAGCGGGCGCGGGCTCCGGCTCAGCCGCCGGCGCGGGCGCGGTCGCCGGCGCGGCGTCGTCGTCGGAATCGAACACGCCCGCGATGGCAAGCCCGGAGAACGGGATCGCGACGGCGAGAGCGCCCAGCAGGGCGGCGAGGAAGTTGGAGCGGCGACGATCGTCTCTCATGGCTGCAATCCAACCTAGCGCCGCTGAAGCGCACCTCTGCGGTCCGTAAGAGTTCTCTACGGGAAGCGCCGCCCGGCGCCAGATCCGTACGCTTGCGCGTATGTCGACCCAAGAGCGCTTGACCGTCGCCCCGATCGTCGGCCCGGACGATCCGCGGCGCTTCACCGACTCGGGCATCGAGATCCAGCCGCTCTACACCGAGGACGACCTTCCGGGCGACCTCGATCTGGGCGAGCCGGGCTCCTTTCCCTACACCCGCGGAGTCCACGGCGAGATGTACCGCAAGCGCCCGTGGACGATGCGCCAGTACGCCGGCTACGCATCGGCGACGGAGTCAAACGCGCGCTACAAGTACCTGCTCGCGCACGGCTCGACCGGGCTGTCGATGGCGTTTGACCTGCCGACCCAGCTCGGGTTGGACTCCGACGACCAGCGCTGCCTCGGCGAGGTCGGCCGCACGGGCGTGTCGATCGACACGATCGACGACATGCGGATGGTCTTCGACGGGATCCCGCTCGACGCGATCTCCACCTCGATGACGATCAACGCGCCCGCGACCGTGCTGCTCGCGCTGTACTCGCTCGTCGGCGAGGAGCAGGGCTGCCCGTCGCACGAGCTGCGCGGTACGACACAGAACGACGTCCTCAAAGAGTACATCGCGCGCGGCAACTTCATCTACCCGCCCGAGGGCACGATGCGCCTGACGACCGACCTCTTCGCGTACTGCAAGGAGTTCGTGCCGAAGTGGAACACGATCTCGATCTCGGGCTATCACTTCCGAGAAAAGGGATGCTCGGCGGTGCAGGAGGTCGCGTTTACGCTGTGCAGCGCGATCGCCTACGTGCAGGCCGCGCTCGACGCGGGCCTCGAGGTCGACGAGTTCGCGCCGCGGCTGGCGTTCTTCTTCAACGGCCACAACAACGTCTTCCAGGAAGTCGCGAAGTTCCGTGCCGTGCGGCGGATGTGGGCGCACATCATGCGCGACCGCTTCGGCGCGAAGGACGAGAAGTCGCTGAAGCTGCGCTTCCACACGCAGACGGGCGGCGTCACGCTGACCGCCCAGCAGCCGCAGAACAACGTCGTGCGCGTCGCGCTGCAGGGCTTCGCCGCGGTCTGCGGCGGCACGCAGTCGCTGCACACCAACGGCTTCGACGAGGCACTGGCCCTGCCCTCCGAGCGCGCGGCGAAGATCGCGCTGCGCACGCAGCAGATCATCGCCCACGAGTCGGGCGCGACGGACACCGTCGACCCGTTTGCAGGCTCCTACTACGTCGAGGCGCTGACCGACGAGATCGAGCAGCGCGCCTACGAGCTGATCACGAAGGTCGACGAGCTGGGCGGCTCGGTCAACGCGATCGAGTTCATCACCAACGAGATCGACGAGTCCGCCTGGGGCTACCAGGAGCGCTACCGCCAGAAGCAGGACATCGTCGTCGGCGTCAACAAGTACGAGGAGGACGCGATCGAGATCGAGGACATCCTGCGCGTCGACCCGGCGACCGAGAAGGCGCAGCTCGAGCGCCTGGCGGAGTTCAAGCGCGACCGCGACCTCAAGCTCGTCGCCGCGCGGCTGGAGGAGCTGCGCGTCGCCTGCCGCGGCAAGGACAACCTCATGCACCCGATCCGCCAGGCGCTGAAGGACCGCTGCTCGATGGGCGAGGTCTGCGGCGCGATGAAGGACGTCTTCGGGGCGTACCGACCGCGCGCCTGAGCCCGGCGCTCAGGCGAGCGCGTGCGCGATGCGCGCGCACCTGCGCGTGCGCACCGTGATCGCGAGGTGTGGGGCCTTTCGCAGCCTCAGCCTTCGAAAGGCCCCACACCCTGTCGCTCACGTCTCGATCCTCGCGCGCCACGCGTGACGGGACCACACGCCTTTGCGACAACTCTGGTGAAAGGATGTGACGCGACTGCGCCACGCGCCGCCCGGCGTGGCAGCCTTCGCAGCATGAGCACGCTCGCGGTCCGCTTCTACGACGTCGTCCTGACGGTCCACATCCTTGCCGTCGTCATCGCGTTCGGTGTCGTGTTCGCCTATCCGGTGCTCGACGCGTGGTTTCGGCGCGCGGTGCCGGGCAACCTCGCGGCTCTGCACCAGCTGCACCTCACGCTGGGGCGGCGCGTGGTCTCGCCCGCGATGGTCGTCGTGCTGCTCGCCGGCATCTACCTCGCCACGCAGGATCCGTGGAGCTTCGGCGACCCCTGGATCAGCGCCACCCTCGCGATCCTCTTCGTCCTCTTCGGGCTGATGGGCGGCGTCCTGACGCCGGCCGACCGGCGCCTCGCCCAGCTCGCCGAGCGCGACGCGAGCAGCGGCAGCGGACCAAGCGCCGACTACGAGCGCGAGCGCAGGCGGACCGACATCGTCGGCGGCCTGGCGCTGCTGCTCGTGATCGTGGCGATCTTCCTCATGGTCGGCAAGCCGGGCGCGTAGGCGTCACGCGACCGCTGCGGCCGCAGCTCGCCGCCCACGAGAAGGACTCCGGGGCGGCCGGGCGAAACGCTGGTGCATGCAGTCGGGCGAGATCCCCATCACCGGCGCCGAACCAGAGACCACCGTCGCCTGGGAGGGCGATCGCGCAAGCGGCACGGTGCAGCTCGACCCGGCCCAGCCCGTCCTCGCGGCGCCGGCGCCACCAGTTCCCAGTCAACCCACGCCGGGTCCGGAGCCAACGCCCCCGGATCCGGACCCGGCGCCGACCCTTCTGGCACCCGAGCCGCTGTCCGCAGCGGCCGCCACGAACCGCCGGCGCGCTCCCGGCGACTGAGCACCACCACGGCCAGAGCCTCGCTTCGGGCATGGCCGTCCGAGGCGAGGCGCGTGCCGGCGCCATTACCCTTCGTCGCACGATGTCCAAGCGCCAGAAGGCCCCCGCGACCTACGAGATGAAGCTCGCGCAGCTGCTCGAGCTGCGCGCGGCCGCCGGTCGCACCGAGCGCGAGTCTGAGCGCAAGCAGCACGACCGCGGCCGCCTCAGCGCCCGCGAGCGCATCCAGAAGCTGCTCGACCCGGGCTCCTTCCAGGAGCTCGACACGTTCGCGCGCCACCGCACGCACGACTTCGACATGCAGAAGAAGCGGCCGTGGGGCGACGCCGTCGTCACCGGCCACGGCACCGTCGACGGGCGCCGCGTCTGCGTGTTCTCACAGGACTTCAGCGTCTTCGGCGGCTCGCTGGGCGAGGTCATGTCCGAGAAGATCTGCAAGGTCATGGACCTGGCCGCGAAGATCGGCTGCCCGGTCATCGGCATCAACGACTCCGGCGGCGCGCGCATCCAGGAGGGCGTCGTCTCGCTGGGCGCCTACGGCGAGGTCTTCCTGCGCAACGTCAACTGCTCGGGCGTCATCCCGCAGATCAGCCTGATCATGGGCCCGTGCGCGGGCGGCGCGGTGTACTCGCCGGCGATCACGGACTTCGTCTTCATGGTCAAGGGCACGTCGCACATGTTCATCACGGGGCCCGACGTGATCCGCACGGTCACCGGCGAGGATGTCGAGTTCGAGGAGCTCGGCGGCGCCGACACGCACAGCGCGAAGTCGGGCGTGGCGCACTTCGCCTGCGAGGACGAGGAGGCCTGCCTGCAGGACACCCGCTACCTGCTGAGCTTCCTGCCCTCCAACAACCTCGAACCGACGCCGCGCCTGCTGCCGACCGACGACCCGCTGCGGATGGAGCCCGAGCTCGACGAGGTCGTCCCGCCGAACCCGAACAAGCCTTACGACATGCGCCTGGCGGTGCGGATGATCGTCGACGACGGCGAGTTCTACGAGGTGCACGAGCAGTTTGCGACGAACATCGTCTGCGGCTTCGCGCGCCTGGACGGTCACGCCGTCGGGATCGTCGGAAACCAGCCGGCGAGCATGGCCGGCGTGCTCGACATCGACGCGAGCGTCAAGGCGGCGCGCTTCGTGCGCACGTGCGACGCGTTCAACATCCCGCTGGTCGCGTTCTGCGACGTGCCCGGCTTCCTGCCCGGCACGACGCAGGAGTGGAACGGGATCATCCGCCACGGCGCCAAGCTGCTGTACGCGTTCGCCGAGGCGACCGTCCCGAAGATCACGATCATCACGCGCAAGGCCTACGGCGGCGCGTACGTCGTGATGGCGTCCAAGCACATCGGCGCCGACGTCAACCTCGCGTGGCCGACGGCCGAGGTCGCAGTGATGGGTCCCGAGGGCGCCGTCAACATCATCTACCGGCGCGACATCGCCGGGTCGCCGACGCCCGACGCCCGCCGCGAGCGGCTCATGGACGACTACCGCGCCCGCTTCGCCAACCCCTACTCGGCCGGCGAGCGCGGCTACGTCGACGACGTGATCATCCCCCACGAGACCCGCCCGAAGCTCATCGCCGCGCTCGAGGCCCTGCAGACCAAGCGCGTCGAGCGCCCCAAGCGCAAGCACGGCAACATCCCGCTGTGAGCAGGGCCTCATTGGGGCTGGTGCTTGCCGCCGGCGCCGCCCTGCGCTTCGCGACGCTCGATGCGCAGAGCCTCTGGTACGACGAAGCGGTCACCGCCCGGCTGCTGAGCGCCGACCTCGGCGCGATGCTGCGGGCGATTCCCGACAGCGAGTCGACGCCGCCGCTGTACTACGTCCTCGCGTGGCTGTGGACGCACGTCTTCGGCACCGGCGAGGTCGGCCTGCGCTCGCTCTCGGCACTGCTCGGGACGGCGACGATCGTCGTCGTCTGGGCGCTCGGCCGGCGACTGGGCGGCGACCGAGCCGCGCTCGCGGCGGCGGCGCTCGCGGCGGTCAACCCGATGCTCGTGTGGTTCAGCCAAGAGGCGCGCGCCTACGCGCTGCTCGCGCTGCTCGCCGCGCTCGCGACGCTGCTGTGGCTGCGCGCGCTCGAAAGCGGTGTCGTCCTGCGGTCGTCGAACCATCCGACGGGGGATCCAAGCCGCACGTCGGGCTCGCCGACCTCCGGGCGACGTCACACGCGCCTGCTCGCCTGGGGGGCCGCCGCCGCGCTGGCGCTCGCGACGCACTACTACGCCGCCTTCCTCGTCGCTCCGCAGGCACTCTGGCTGCTGCTGCGCGTGCGCGGCCGGCGCGAGCGCGCGCTCGCCCTGGCGCTGCCCGCGCTGGCCGCGGTCGCACTCGCGCCGCTGGCGCTCGGCCAGCGCGAGAACGACAGCGCGGCGTTCATCACGGGCAGCGAGCTGCTGACCCGGCTCGCCCAGCTGCCAAAGCAGTTTCTCGTCGGCTACGACGCGCCGCTCGAGCCACTGCTGGTCACGGTCACCGCGCTCGCCGTGCTGGCCGGCTTCGCGGGGCTTGCGGCGCTGCTGACGGGCCGCGTCGCGGCGCCGCAGGCGCAGCGCGGCGAGGCCGCGCAGCTGGGCGCGCTCGCCGCGGCCGCG
>CADCVQ010000176.1 GCA_902806175.1 uncultured Solirubrobacteraceae bacterium | reverse complement strand
GCACGGGAAACGCCATGAGGCGAATCGTCGCGCGCAGCCGGGCGAGCTCGCTCGGCGACGCCGCGCGCGGCACGGAGTCGCTGACGTATATCGGCTGCTCGCGCAGCTCCCGTGCCACGCCGGCAAGCCACGGCTCGGCGGCGTCCGAAGCGGCAGGCAGGGCGACGAGCATCGCTGCCGCGGCGCACCCGGCGGCGCAGACCGAGCGCCACGCATGCAGACCTCTGAAACCCATCCCGTGCGGCACGGTACGCGTTCGGGTAGGCGGGTGCGGCGCGCCGGCGCATGGCCGCCTGCTGAAGTTGCCGCCTACTTGGCGAACTCCACCGCCCGCGACTCGCGGATGACCGTGACCTTGATCTGGCCGGGGTATTCGAGCTCACGCTCGATCTCGCGCGAGAGCAGCATCGCCTCGTCGTCGCCGATCTTCAGCGGGGCGACGATCACGCGGATCTCGCGGCCCGCCTGCATCGCGTAGACCTGCTCGACGCCTTCGTGGCGCTGGGCGATCTGCTCAAGCTCGCGCAGGCGCTTGACATAGGACTCCAGCGACTCGCCGCGGGCGCCGGGACGTGCGCCGGAGAGCGCGTCTGCGGCCTGCACGATGACGGCCTCGACCGTCTGGGGCTCGACCTCGTTGTGGTGGGCCTCCATCGCGTGCGCGACCGCCTCGGACTCGCCGTGGCGGCGCGCCATGTCGCCGCCGACGAGCGCGTGCGGCCCCTCGACCTCGTGCGTGACGGCCTTGCCGATGTCGTGCAGCAGCGCCCGCGCGCGCCGCGGTCTTGCGGCTCGCGCCGAGCTCGTCGGCCATCATCGCCGCGAGCAGCGCGCACTCGACGGAGTGCGCGAGCACGTTCTGGCCGTAGCTTGTGCGGAACTTCAGCCGACCGAGCATGCGGATGATCTCGGCATCGAGACCCTGGACGCCGGACTCGAACGCCGCGTCCTCCCCCGCCTGCTGGATGTGCGCCTCGAGCTCGGGACTTCGCCTGGTAGTACGTCTCCTCGATGCGCGCCGGATGGATGCGCCCGTCGGCCAGCAGCTTCTCGAGCGTCATGCGGGCGATCTCGCGGCGCACGCCGTCGAACGCCGACAGCACGACCGCGCTGGGCGTGTCATCGATGATGAGGTCGACGCCGGTGAGGTTCTCGAGCGCGCGGATGTTGCGCCCCTCGCGACCGATGATGCGGCCCTTCATGTCGTCGGATGGCAGCTGCACGACGCAGACCGTCGTCTCGGCGGCGTGGCGCGCGGCGAGGCGCTGCATCGCGACGGCCAGGATCGAGCGCACGCGCCGCTCGGCGTCGCGCTTGGTCTGCTCCTCGATCTGGCGGATCTCGAGGGCGCTCTCGTGGCGGACCTGGTCGGTGATCTCTCCCATCAGCCGCTGCTTGGCCTGCCCGGCGCTGAGGCCGGAGATCTGCTCGAGCGCCGACTCGTGCTCGCGCCGGCGGCGCTCGAGCTGCTCGCGCTCGGCCTCGAGCGCGCGCGTCTGGTCGTCGAGCTCGCCGACGCGGCGGTCGAGGTCCTGCGCGCGCGCGTTGAGGCGCTCCTCGAGACGCACGAGCTCCTCGCGGTCGACGGCAGCGGCAGGCGCGGCAGGCGCACGGCGCCGGCGCGTGACGAGCACGAACGCGATCACGGCAACCACCATGGCCACCGCCACGATCGCTGCCGGCACGATCAGCTCCATTTGCCGTTCCTCCTCCCGCGTTCCCGGACGAGGTCCGGGTGGTGCGGTCCTGCATCGACGTGTCAGGGAGTCAGAACGGGCACTGCGGGAGCTGTGGGCAGGCGGCGCTCGGCGCCGTGCTTCAGAGACGGGTCAAGCGAGGGGCGGAGTGCGCGTCGAAGTGGGTTCGTAGAGCGTGATCGTGGGCCGTCGTCGGAAGCTGTGAGATGTCTGAAGAACGTATTTGGGTGCTGGGTTGGTCGCCCTCACGGGCTCGATCTGACTGAGGCTTGATGATGCCAGCGCGGACAGGTGCGCACAACCGGCGCTACCCCGGCGCTGCGCCAGGGCTCGCGCTCAGGCGTCGAGCACGACATCGCCGTCCGGCACCGCGCAGCACAGCAGCGCCGCCCGCGGCGGGCGGCTGCAGCGGCTCGGGGTCATGACGCCCGTGGACGATCTTCGTGTCTACCGAGATCGACCGCATCGACCGAGGTTTACGCGGGTCGCGTGCCGCCGAACGCGCGCACCGCGTCGTAGGCGAGCTCGAGCTCGTAGCCCTTGCGCACGAGCATCCCGAGCGCTCGTTCGCGCGCGCGCTCGCTGGCGGGCACCTCGTCGCGGAAGCGACGCCGCAGCAGCTCCAGCGCCGCCTCGAGCTCGCCGGCGCCGTCGCGCGCACCGAGCGCCGCCGCGACGTGCTCGCTGTCGACGCCGAGCTCGAGCAGCCGGCGCTCGATCCGCCCGGCTCCCCAGCCGTCGAGGTTGCGGCGGTCCTCGGCGAACGTCCGCGCGTACCGCGCGTCGTCGAGGTAGCCCATCCGCACGACCTCTGCGATTGCCGCGTCCGCCTCGGGCTCGCCGACGTCCTTGGCAGCGAGGTGCCGGCGCAGCTCGGCCTCCGTGCGGTCACGACGGCCGAGGTGGCGAAACGCCAGCTCGAGTGCGCGCTCGGAGCTGCCCACGCTGCGACCTACGCGGCCTCGATCGCGGCAGGGATCGACGGCACGATGATGTCCTCGTCACGCTCGATCGGCGCGACGAGATCCTGCCCGATCCCGAGCGCGGCATAGATCTTGGCCTCGATCTCCTTCGCGACCTCCAAGTGCTCGTCGAGGAAGGCCTTGGCGTTGCTGCGCCCCTGGCCGAGGCGCTCGCCCCCGTAGGAGAAGAACGAGCCCGACTTCGAGACGACGTTGTGCTCGATGCCGAGGTCGAGCAGGTTGCCGGAGGTCGAGATGCCCCTGCCGAACTCGATGTCGAACTCCGCCTGGCGAAACGGCGCCGCGACCTTGTTCTTGACGACCTTCACGCGGACGCGGTTGCCGACGGCCTCCGTGCCGTCCTTGAGCGTCTCGATGCGGCGGATGTCGAGGCGCTGGGACGCGTAGAACTTCAACGCGCGGCCGCCTGGCTGCGTCTCGGGCGAGCCGAACATGACGCCGACCTTTTCGCGGATCTGGTTCGTGAAGAGGCACAGCGTCTGCGTGCGGTTGAGGTTGCCGGCGAGCTTGCGCATCGCCTGGCTCATCATCCGCGCCTGCAGGCCGACGGTCTGGTCACCCATCTGGCCCTCGAGCTCAGAGCGCGGCGTCAGTGCGGCGACCGAGTCGATCGCGACGAGATCGACCGCGCCGGAGCGCACGAGCATGTCGCAGACCTCGAGCGCCTGCTCGCCGTAGTCGGGCTGAGAGACGAGCAACTCGTCGATGTCGACGCCGATCTCCCGCGCGTACAGCGGGTCCATCGCGTGCTCGGCATCGATGAAGGCACAGACCCCGCCGAGCTTCTGGGTCTCGGCGATGACGTGGTAGACGAGCGTCGTCTTGCCCGAGGACTCGGGTCCGAAGACCTCGACGATCCGCCCGCGCGGCATGCCGCCGATCCCGAGCGCGAGGTCCAGCGACAGCGCGCCCGTCGGGATCGCGTTGACCTTCACCTGCGCACCCTCGTCGCCCATGCGCATGATCGTTCCCTTGCCGAACTCGCGCTCGATCTGCGTGAGCGCGCCCTGCAGAGCGTCGTTGCGGGCCTTCGCGGCCTTCTCGGTGTCGGTAAGAGCCATGGGAACTCAGAAGCCTTTCTGCGCTTGGGACGAACAGCGCACGATACGGGCGGGATCGGACGGAAATCGCACGCTAGGGCGGGCGCCTGTGACGTCTCAACACCGCTTCGTCACAAGTCCGCGCAGACTCTGCGTCGTTCGCCGGCCAGAAGAGCCAGCACTCGTTGATGCCGGTGGCGGCTGCAGGTGCTCGGAGCGCAAGACAATGGACGGCCGTCTGCGATCCTGACCCGCATGGATCCGATCCCAGCCACGCCATCCTCGACGCTTTCCGCACCCGCACTTCACACTTGACTCCGCAGGTACCAGCTGGCGGCGGCGGCCTTCTACACCGCCACGGCGGTCGGCGAGCTCAACCACGTGCGACACCGTGGGTTCGCCGCGCGCGAGATCACGCCCGAGCGGCTGTCGGAGCTCGGACTCCGGGTCGAGATGTCCGAGCTGCGGGCCGGCAACTCCAACCTCCTGCTGCATGACGACGAGGGCGCGCTCGCTCTTCTTCAGATGTACGGCGGGGAGGCCAAGGGAAGCCCGCTCCAGGCCACCGTGACGGTTGCCGCGCACGACCCGCACGCGGCCGACTGGCTCGCCGAGCGTGTCGCGCAGGCGTTCGGTGCGCCGGATCCAGCGCCCCATCTTGTGCCGATGACGTTCTGGACGCGGACGTCGCACGGACCGAGGCCGATGCCCAAGCTGATCGCGAGCCCGCTCTGGGAGGAGATCGCCGACAACTACGCCGCGCAGGCGTGCACCGGGCTCGAGCGCCTCATGGCCACCCAGGCTCTGGACGGCGGGCGACTGATTCTCTGGCAGGGGCCGCCCGGCACCGGCAAGACCTACGCCCTGCGTGCCCTTGCCCGCGCGTGGCGAGACTGGTGTGACTTTCACGTCGTCGTGGATCCCGACATCTTCTTCGGAGAGGACAGCTCCTACCTCATCGACATCCTGTTCCTCGAGCCCCGCCGAGACCCCGAGGGAAAGCCGAAAGCACGGTTGATCGTGCTCGAGGACGCCGGCGAGCTCGTGGCTGCCGACGCCAGGGCGCAAACCGGCCAAGCACTCTCGCGGCTGCTGAATGTCACCGACGGATTGCTCGGCCAAGGACTCAACCTCTGTACGTTGATCACGACCAACGAGCCGATCGACAAGCTCCACCCCGCCGTGCTGCGACCGGGCCGCTGCGCAGCCCAGATAGAGGTGCCTGCGCTCGATGTCGCTACGGCGAACCGCTGGCTGGAACGACACGACCACACCGATCGCGTCAGCGAACCGGTGACTGTGGCGCAGCTCTTCGCTCAGACAGGTGGCGCCAACGAATCGCCCGCCTGACGACAGCGTTCACGGTCCGTCCAGGCCGAGCGCATGGCGTCGCGCTGATCGTCGCTTGCCTCGCGACATCGGTGGTCACCACCCGAGCTCGAGGCGGCGACGGTTGCTCTCAGCGTCTGGTCACCGATGGCGTTGCGGTGGACGTTGGCCACGTGCTTGTCAGTCGCGCTGTATGCGCTCGCAGTTGCGCACGTCGTCGTGGCTGTCGACGAGTGCGGTGTCGCGTCCTGCTCCGCAGTCGACGATGTCGCGCTTGCCGTCGACGGCGACGATCTTGTCGCGCCCGCCGCCGCCGCGCAGCGTGTCGCGGTCGAAGCCGCCTGTGAGCCGGTCGTTGCCGGCGCCGCCGTCGAGGCGGTCGCGTCCGCGGCCGCCTTCGAGCTCGTCGTTGCCGTCGTCGCCGACCAGCAGGTCAGCTCCGGTGCGACCGAAGAGCAGATCGTTGCCTGCTGCTCCGCGCAGCGTGTCGCTTCCGGCCTCGCCCTCGACGTGATCGGAGCCGTGCGTTGCGATGACGACGTCGTCTCCTGCACGGGCGAAGACCAGCAATCCGAGCGGCACGAAGCCGTAGGCGAAGTCGTAGCGGACCTTGGCCGTGCCGATGCCACGAGCGATCGGATCGAAGTAGTCGTCGCCGCCGGTCAGCCGGACCGTCGCGCGCGAGCGCAGCGAGGCATCCGTCGAGCCACCGGCGCGCCCTGAGCCGCTGGGGCCCGCTTGGCGCCCGGCGTTTGTCCATCCCAGGGAGATGTCGATGCCCGGTTGCTGGGGATCGGTCGTGTCGTCGCTGACGATCAGCTCGCAGTTGCTGATGTGACCGCGGCGCGGGCCGACATAGCGCTCGGGCGCGACCGCTGTGGGCGCGTCGGCGGACTTGGTCGCGTGGATCGTGTCGATCCCCGGGCCGCAGTCGACGTTGTCATAGCCGCTGCGGTAGAGGTGGTCGTCGCCGGCACCGAGGCTGACGTTGTCGTACTGCCTGCCGCTGACGACGATGTCGTCGCCGTCACCGCCGATCAGCGTGTCGACGCTGTCGCCGCCCGACAGGCGGTCGTTGCCGGGGCCCCCGTCCAGGCGGTCGCGGCCCGCGCCGCCGCGCAGGATGTCCGCGCCGCGCCCGCCGCGCACCGCGCGGTCGCTGCCGCGGTTGGCGTCGACGTAGTCGTCGCCGTCTCCGCCGTCGAGCAGCGTGTCGTTGCCAAAGCCGGCCTCGACGATGAAGTCGTCGCCGCCGTCACCGCGCACGATGTCGTCGCCGTCTCCGCCGTCGAGCTGGTCGTCACCGGTACCGCCGTCGACGCGGTCGTTGCCGCTGCCCCCGTTCATCCGGTCCGCGCCGGCGCCACCGGCAAGGCGATCTCCGCCGGAGTCGCCGCGCAACACATCCGCTCCGCCAAGACCAAACAGCCGGTCACGGCCAAAGCCGCCCGCAAGCCGATCGGCCTGCGCGCCGCCGCGCAGCACGTCGGGGCCACGCGTACCGGCCGACGCCTGCCCAGCGACCAGCGCGGCGCACAGCACGCACAACACGACCAGCACGAGGATCCGGGGCACCCCGCACGTATCGACCAAACGACCCGACAACGCGAGCGCCAGCGACAACGCCGGGCCCAAGCCGGCACCAGCGCGCACGTTTCGCCTGCGGTTGCGCCTCTGGCGTCACCGCGAGCGGTTGTCGTGCAGTGCCGGCGACTGGACGAGGTCGACTTGCGCCAGACTGACCGGATGAGCGTCGAGGATCCCTCGCAATCAGCTCCTGATCCGGCCGCACTGGCGCAGCCGGCCGATCCGCATCTCGCGCCGCTGGCGGGCGCGGTGATCCTCGTGGCGAGCGGCAAGGGCGGCGTCGGCAAGTCCACGATCAGCTTGAACCTCGCGCTCGCGCTGGCCCAGAACGGCGCGTCGGTCGGCCTTCTCGACGCCGACGTCTACGCGCCCGACATCCCCTTGCTGGTCAACCTCACGCGTAAACGGCACCGCAAGCGCTGGCCGATGTATCGAAACCCGCAGTTCCCCGCGACACGCATGGAGCCCGTCGAGTGCTTCGGGCTGAAGCTGATGTCCGCGGGATTTCTGATCGGCGAGGACCAGTCGCTGTCGTTTCCGGCATCGTCGGTGAACTTCGTTCTGGACCAACTCACGCAGAACGTGCATTGGGGCGAACTCGACTACCTCGTCGTCGACCTCCCGCCGGGGACGGCCGACGTGCTCCAACATCTCGTGTCTCTGCTGCGCCCGTCGGGAGCGCTGATCGTCGTCGGACCTCAGGACGCGGCGCATCTCGACGCAAAGAAGGTCGTGTCGATGTTCCGCGAGCAGGGCGTGCCGGTGCTCGGCGGCGTCGAGAACATGCATGCACTGCAGTGCCCGCACTGCCATCACGACATGGAGCTCTTCCCCAGAGTCAGAGAGTCACGCGCGATCTGGTCGATGGGAATCGAACAACTTGCCGAGCTTCCGTTCGAGCCGCAGCTCGCACAGGCCGCCGAGCACGGCAAGCCGCTGCTCGTCGCGGCGCCGCACAGCGCCCAGGCGGAGCGCTTCCGCCGGCTGGCCGGACGGGTTGCCGCACAGATCCAGCAGGCGTAGCGCCACCCGCGCCGACACAGGAGTTCGTCAGGATGGCCGCCGGTTCGGCACGCAGACCCTGGAGCGTGTACTAGCTGAGGAACTCTTCAAGCCACGCGTAGATCTGCTGCCACATGTCGTGGATGTTGGCGGGGCTCTGGAAGACGTGTCCTTCGCCCCAGTAGCGCACGAACCGCGCGCGCTTGCCCTGGCGGTACAGAGCGCTGAAGAACTGCTCGCCTTGCTGTATCGGCACGTAGTCCATGTCGCCTTGGATGATCAGCAGCGGGGTCCGCACGTCGCCGGCGGCGAACAGCGGGCTGTTGCGCACGTAGCGCTCGGGGTCCTGCCACGGCGGCGCGCCCATGCGTAGCTGGCCCGTCTCGGCCAGGCTCTGCAGCAGGTACTCGTGCGCGTCGGGCTCGTAGCGAAGGCGCGCGTCGAACTGCCCGTACAGGCTGACCAGGTCGGCGATCCCGGCGAGAGCCACCGCCGCGCGAAAGCGATGTGTCTGCGTGATCGCGGCGTAGGTGCCGTAGCCGCCGTAGCTGTGTCCCAGGAGCCCGAGCCGGTCGGCGTCGGCGAGTCCCGTCTCGATCGCCGCATCGACGGCCGGCAGGAGCCCGTTCGCCACGTCGCGGCAGGGATCGCTCGGCTCGCCTTCCGGGCTCAGCGGCATGCTCGCAAAGAGCACCGCATAGCCGCGCGCAGCCAGCAGCTGTGGGTTGTTCGCGTGCTCCCCGACGATCGAGAGCATCGGCGGCGGCGTCTGGCCGCCGAAGACGACGCCCGGGTAGAACGTCGTGATCAGGGGGTGGCGCCTGCCGGGCTCGTGATCGACCGGGAGGATCAGCCAGCCGCTGAGCTGCTCTCCTGTGGCTCCCCGGTAGTCGACGCGCCTGATCTCTCCTTCTGCGACGTCGCGAAGCCACGTGTTCGTCTGCACGAGCGCGCGGTGGCGCCCGAACGCCGGCCGCGAGATCCACAACGCGGCACCAGTGCGATCGAACGCGGCGTGCGCGGCCGTGTCGTGCTCCGGCGCGAAGTGCAGCAGCCACGCGTTGTCCGACGGCCAGCGCAGGGAGGTGATCGTGCCGCTGTTCAGGTCGAGCGAGAACCTCTCCTGCGACGTCTGCGCAGCGACCGTCAGCACGAGTTGCGTGGTCGTGCGGCGATCGGACTCCCCGCCCGGTGGCCATAGCAGCGCCGAGATCCTGTGCTCGAAGCCGTCGGTCACGTTGACCCAGCGACCATCGCTGGGCGACAGCCGCAGGACGCCTTCGGCGCCGAGGCCGGCGAACGACCGGCGGCCCGCCTCCGGAAACAGGCGCGTGGGGACCGCGTCGAGGTCGGCGGACAGGTTGCGTGGCTCGTCGCCGCTTGCGAGAAGCCACCAGTCCGCGCGCTGCGGCGACGCGCCCTGCACCGGCCGGGCGAACGTGAGGATCGAGTTGTCGCCCGTCCAGACGATCGACGCCGGCTCCAGGCCCGCGCTGTTCTCGCGCCGCAGCCGGCCGTCGGCCAACCGGTAGCGAAAGATCACCTTCGACATTGCGGCGGCCTGCTCGACGTGGCCCAGCAGTGCCACCTCCGTGCTGTCGGCAGACCAGCGAAGCGAGCTGCCCACCGGCTGCTCGATCTCCCGCACGCCATCGGCGAGCAGCTTTCCGTCGGCGGTGACGATGCCGAGACGGACAACCTCGTGACGGCGCCGGTCGAGCTTGACGTCCAGGTGCGGCGGGCGCACGTCGACCTGACGAAAGAACGCGACGTGATGCCCGTCGGGAGCGATCCGCAGATCTCGAAACAAGCCTCGCATGACGGTCCGCTCCACGCCCGTGGCTGCATTCACGAGCACCAGCGCGCCCTGCGGTCGCTCGCCAAAGGGCTGTGTCGTCCCACTGTCGAGCGCGCTCGCGGTGGCCTGCAGCCCCTCCCACGCCTTCGGCCACTCGCGCATGGCGATCTGCGCCGCCCGTATCTCGATGCTCATACGGCCCGGACGCTCACCCTCGGGCAGGGTGGCCAGCAGTATCTCCTCGTTGCACGCCCACAGCATCGGCGCGGAGTGCGACCTGAGGTCCACCGCTCGTGCGCTCAGCCGGTGCAGTTGTCGTGTGCCGATGTCACAGACCCACGCGCAGACATTTGCGCCGCGTGTCGACAGCAAGGCGAGTCGCTTCGCGTCGGGAGACCAACTCGGCGCCCAATGACCGGACCCGTCATCGACACCGCGCGTCAGGTTCTGCGGCGCACCGCCCGCGGCGTCGACGATCCAGATGTCGCCGCGGTCGGCGCCCGCCAGGAGGTCGTACTTGTGAAACGTCGCAGTACGGCGAGGCCGCGTCCGCACGTACGCGAGCCAGCCGCCATCGGGCGAGAGCGTTGCCGCGGACAGCCCCTCGAGGCCGGCCAGGTCGTGTGGCGTCAGCGAGCGCTGGGCCACCGGATCCGCGCCTCGGCGTGAGTCATCGACTGAGAACGCACCATCCCCGCTCAGTGCCGGCGCTGCGTGTAGGCGGCCGCTTGCAGACCGAACAGCTCCGCGTAGAGGCCATCGCTCGCGATGAGCTCGTCGTGCGTTCCGACCTCGACCACCGCGCCGTCGCGCAGGACGTAGATGCGGTCGGCCATCCGAACACTGGAGAAACGATGTGAGATCAGCAGTACCGCGCGGTCGTGGAAGAGACCGCGCATGGTCTGAAACAGCTCGTGCTCGGAGCGCGCGTCCAGCGACGCCGTCGGCTCGTCCATGATCACGAGCGGCGCGTCGCGGAAGAACACGCGCGCGAGGGCCACGCGCTGCCATTGCCCGATCGAGAGCTCGTGACCGTGCAGGAACCTGCGGCCCAGGCGCGTGTCGTAACCGTCGGGGAGGGCGGTGAGGAAGTCGGCGGCGCCCGAGCGTCGGGCGGCCTCCGCGATCGCCGCCGCGTCATCCATCGCGAGGACGTCGCCGAACCCGATGTTCTCGCGTGCGGTCAGGTCGTAGCGCACGAAGTCCTGGAAGACCACCGCGATCCGCTTGCGCAGATCGTCGGGATCGCACGTGCGCAGGTCGCGGCCGTCCCAGGTGATCGTGCCGCTCTCGGGGTCATACAGGCGACACAGGAGCTTGGCGAGGGTCGTCTTGCCGGCGCCGTTCTCTCCCACGACGGCGACCGTCTCGCCGAGCCGGATCTCCATCGACACCCCGCGCAGGACGGGCGCGTCGCGGTCGCGGTAGCGAAAGGTGAGATCGTCGACGCGGATCGCGGTGAACGTCGGCGCCATCGCCGCGGGCGAGTCGGGAGTGACCTGCCGCGACTCGACGGCGACGAAGGCCCACAGGTCCTCGACGAACAGCGCGTTCTCGTGCAACTGCCCGACGGACCCGGTCAGCATGTTCATCCGCGGCAGCATGAGCAGCAGCGCGCCGGCCGCCGCGACCGTCTCGGCGAGCGAGATCCGCTGCGAGAAATGCATCCAGAGGATGAAGGCGACGCCCCCGCCGATGACGGCGGAGCTGGCCAACGTGGCAAGCACGTCGTGGCGCAGGCGTTCGCGGATGAGCCTGCGCAGTTCGACCATCTCCTCGTCGAACAGCCGCCGGCGGTGCTCGAGCAGATACGGGCCGAGAGCAAAGGCGCGAATCTCCTTGCCCGAGTCCAGCTGCGAGAGAAGGCCCTGCAGATAGGCGATCAGGCGGCGCTTGGGGGTGCGCCGGACGGCGTAGCGATAGTAGGCGCGCCCCCCCGCCACGCTTGCCCACGACAGCGGCAGCATGGCCGCCAGGAGCCCCGCGACCAGGAGCGGGTGAACGGTGAACAGCAGTACCGCCAGACCGACGACCGCGACCGTCGAGCTGACGATCCGCGCCATGTCCGCGACCATGTTCGCGGGACGAAACGAGGCTTCGTTCTGCGCGCGGTTCAGCCGGTTGTGAAACGCCGGCGTCTCCAGCGCCTCGAGATCGATCGCCGCGGCCTTCTCGGCGAGCATCTCCTGCGCCGCCTGGCCCGCGAGCTCGGGCAGCAGGCGCTGGCGGTGGCGGGCCGCGGTTGCCACGATCTGTCCCGCGGTCATCGCAGCGAGCGCGAGCGCGAGCGCCGGCAACGCGTCGTCCATGCCCCCGTTCGAGCGGCTGGCATCGAAGATCGAGTCCAGCGCCCACTTCGCCGCGAGGACCTGGAGGGGGAGCGCAAGGCCCGAGAGCACCTGCAGCACGAGCAGGCTGATCGTCTCCGTTGGGCTCGCGCGCCAGACGAGCCGCAGCGACGCGCGCATCAGCTCGAGCAGCCGCCGCGGACCGAGCCGGGCATCCTCGCGCTCCCAGGGATTGACGTCCTCCCAGCGCCGATCGATCGGCGGGCGGCCCTCGTCCTTGCCTCGCCGGCTCACTCGCCCTCGTCACATGCGGCGCCATCGGCAAGATCGAAGCTCGTCGTAGCGAGCACGCTCACGATGAACGCCCCGAAGGACACAACGTCGCGTGACCGCTCCGACGCGCTCATCGGAGAGATCGTACGGCGTATCCAGACTGTTCCTGCGAAACGTCACCCTCTCTTGGCTGGGGCAACTGGTCGTCACGAGACCTCGCCACCGCCGCGAGCGACGCGCACGGCCAGCATCAACGCTCACGGTGACCGCTGCGCACCCGCTCGACGCACGCCCGATCCGGCGCGCGCAGGTCTGGGGTCGCTTGGCCTCCTCGATCCAGTCGACGTACTCGCGTGGGTGCGAGTAAGACATCGCCGCGAAGCGCTCCTGCGCGATCGCGTCCACCGCGAGCGCCGCAGCGAGGTCGTCAGGGACATCAACGGTGCGCGGTTCGGTGTCCAGCGCCAGCACGACCTCGATCTCGTCGCCGGCCTGCACGCCGGCCGCCGCGCGATTGGTCTGGTTGAGGGGCACGTAGGCCCGCCCGCCGCACGCGCCTGGCGTGGTCCGGTAGGTGTGACCGTTGACGGTGACCAGCAGCGGCGGCCGGGCGCGGCCGAAGGTCGCCCGCATGTCCACCGGCGCCTCGAACATCGTCGCGGTCACCTGCCCCTGCGGGATCTGCACGCGCGCGAAGCAGACCCCTTCCATGTCAGGAGCCTACTCGGGGCCTGGGCTGCCGAGCGGCGCAGACAGCGCGCCGGTGCGTGCCTCCAGTCCCGCTAACTGATCGGCTTGCTCCGGTTGCGGAAATCGCGTGCGGAGCACGCGGGTGCAGCCGACACCGCAGCGGGTCTTCTTCGCACCGGTCTTGATCAGGCGCGCTCGCGCTTCAGACGGCGGCGCTTGCGCTGCCAGCGACGCCACGACGAAGGCCCGCGCCTGGCCCCCGCCAGCACGAGCGAGATCGTGGCCACGCCGCCGATCAGGTAGGCGAAGGACCGCAACCACGACGAGTTCTCGTAGTTGTCGGCGAAACCGGCATCGAGTGATCCGACATCGACGTGTTTGACCTCGAGGTTGCGCGTCTGGAGCCGCTGTGCCTTGGAGCCCTTGACGGCGAGGCCGTCAAGCGAGCGCAGAAGCGCCTGCTCCGTCGGGGCGAGCACGTCGATCAACCTTGCACGGTGGGCCTCCTTAGCAGTGACATTCTCAGCATCTCGGACCATCCGCGCGGCAAGATCTGCGTTACGGCCGTGATCCTCCGCAAGCGCGCGCACGAAGGCGACGCTACCGTTGATCGCTTTGCGGCGAAGATCCTGCATCAGCTGATCCTCGCTCTTGCTGCGAGGCGGCGGGCCTTGCCAAACCGGCGTAGCGGATCCGATGTTCGTCTGAGGCGCCATCGCTGCCACGTCGGCCGCGAGGGTCAACATCAGCCCGGCCGAGTCGGCGCGAGCTCCTCTGGGATGGACGTAGACGATCACCGGCATTGGCGCGGCGGCGATCGACCGCACCATCGCACGCGTGCTGTCAGCGCGACCGCCGGGTGTGTCGAGGGCGATGATCAGCAACGCCGCATCCCGTCGGCGGGCATCGTCGATCGCGAGGTCCAGGTCACGCGCCGTCGACGGGTCGATGTCACGCGCGACCTCGATCGAGTACGCCACGCGCTCGCCTTGCGCTGCTGCCAGACCGAGCACCAGCGACTGCGTCATCACGACCAGCGCGAGCACCCCGAGAACCCGCCGGCGCGCAGCGTTGGTCGAGATAGTGAAAGCAGGCACCAGCCGAAGTCGAACAGCTTTGGGCGCTGGTGACAAGAGAAATTTTGGTCACTGCTGCGTCGATGCCGCCTGCCGCGGTGCGGACGGCTTGCCGCCAACTCCACCCGTTCCCGAGCATGCTGTGTCGCTGGTCCTCCGCTGGCCGTCGCGCGCGGCGCTGTCATGCTGGCGCAACTTCAGATGGATCGCACAGTCTCCACGGACGCGATGGACCTCGTGAGCCTGCTCTACGGGCTGGTGGCGATCGCCACGCTGTTCGCGCTCGTACGCCGCGGCCGGAAATTTTGGCGCGGCCCGCTCGCTGCTCGCGACGAGCAGCTCGCGTGGGCGTGCGCGTTCTTTCTCGTCATCCCTGTCGGTGTGCTCCTGCACGAGTTGGGACATGCCGTCGCGACGTGGTCGGTCGGCGGCGAGGTCGCGCAACTGAGCTGGCGCGTGTATTGGGGCTTCATCGTGCCGGTCGGGGAGTTCGGTGCGCTTGGGTCCTGGTGGATTGCGCTCGCGGGCAACGTAGGGGGACTGCTCTTCGGCGCGGGCCTCCTGGGGCTTGCCACGGTGATCGGGCGCCGGCGACCTGCCGCTGGGCGAGTGCTGCTGGTCGCCGGACAGCTCGAGATCGTCTTCACGCTGGTCGTCTACCCGCTGCTGACGCTGGACGGCTCCTTCGCGTCTGACTGGAAGACGATCTATGACTTCACCGTGACACCGATCGCGAGCTCGATTGCAGCGGCAGCACATGCTGGCCTGCTCGGCGCGCTGTGGATGTCTCGGCGGCGGCTGCTCGAGCTGGGATGGGCGATCGCCGGCGCCCGGCTGGACGACCTGCGAGGTTCGCGGGCGGCGGTCGTGCGTGATCCGGCTGACGTCGTCGCGCGGCGCAAGCTCTCAAACCTGTTCTTCGATGGTCATCGCCCGCAATGGGCCGCCGAGGCTGCGGCCCAGGGTCTGAAGGACTGTGGAGAGGACAGCACGCTGTACGCGATCCTCGGTGGCGCGCTGCTGCGCCGCCACTGCTTCCATGAGGCGCTCGGGCCGCTCACCCGCGCAGAGGAGCTCTCCGGCGCCGCCCCCGAGACGAGGGCCTGGGTACGAGCACACCGTGCGATCGCGCTTACGGCAACTGGCGCAACTGCCGACGCTCTCGACGCGTTCTCGACGCTCGACGAACCGATGGCAAGCGATCCGGCGGTGCTGGCTTGGCGCGAGCGCGCCCAGGCCGCGCCGGCCGGTCGCGCACGAACACAACCCTGACCAGCCAGCCGCAGGCTGCGCGCGACCGTACGTTTGTGGGCGACCCACTAGGGCAGCACGGCGCGCGCCAGCGGCTCGTACCGCGCACCGCCGGCGCTCGTATGCGATCGGAAGAGCGTGACCGCAGGCGCCCGGAACGTCAGTGCGGGCGCGGGCGCTCGCAGCGCGTCCCGGGTGGCGATCCGCGTCCCGCGCGGGACGCGGCCGACCGTGATGTGCGGCCTGAACGGGCGCGCCTCGGGCTCGAAGCCGATCGCGCTGCGCAGCACCGCGACGAGATCGGCCTGCAGCGCCGACAGCCCGTCGTCCGCGAGCAGCGCGACCGTCAGCACACCCGGGCGGCGTGGTGGGAGCCACAGCGCGCCGGCGGTCTGCAGCCGCGCGAGCTTTCGCGCGCGCGCGGACAGCAGGCGGGCGACGACCAGCGCGTCGTCCTCGTCGCGCGAACCGAGGAACGCGAGCGTCACGTGGAGGTTGTCCGGCGCCACCCGGCGCACGACCGGCGGCGCTGCCGCGTCGGCCCAGTCGGCAAGCGCCGTGCGCACCCGCGACGGAAGGTCCAGTGCGACGAACAGCCGCACGTCTCAGCCCAGCAGCAGTCGCCGGATGAGGTGAAGCGCGACCGTCGTGGAGCGGTCGCGGATGTCGGCGCGGCTGCCGGGCAGGTTCACCGAGCGCGTCAACCGGCGGCCGTCGCCGTGGCTGACCGCCAGCCAGACGAGGCCCACCGGCTTCTCGGCCGTGCCCCCGCCCGGCCCGGCGATCCCCGTGATGCCGACGCCGACGTCGGCGTCGAGCGCCGCGCGCGCCCCGTCGGCAAGCGCGGCGGCGACCTCCTCGGAGACCGCGCCGACGTGCTCGATGAGCGCCGGGTCGACGCCCGCGAGCTTGACCTTTGCCTCGTCGGAGTAGACGACGAGGCCACCGCGTACGGCGTCCGAGGAACCCGGGCGCTCGGTCAGGCGCGCGCTCAGCAGCCCGCCCGTGCACGACTCGGCGGCGGCGATCGTCTGCACCGGGCGCGCGCCGTCTGCGCGCAGCAGGCCGAACACCTGCTCGTCGACCGTCGTGCCGTCGTCGGAGAACAGCGTGCGCGCATGGCGCTCGCGCACGAGCTGCGCGAACGCGTCGTAGACCGGGGCCGCGGCGGGCTCGTAGCGCGTGACGACCTCGACCTCGCCGCGGCGCAGGCACGTCGTGATCTCCAGCCGCTCGAGCTCGACCCCCGCGTCCTGCGCGGCGCGCAGCGTCGCCGCGATCTCGGACTCGGGGATCCCGTACAGGCGCAGCATGTCGCGCCGGTACTCGGCCGCGCCCGCCAGCGCCGCGCGCAGCTGCTCGCTGTCGCGCAGCGCCGCGGTCCACATCGGCTGCAGCTCGCGCGGCGGGCCCGGCAGCACGACCACGGTCGGGCCGCCGCCGGCCAGCGGCGTCACGACGAGCCCAGGCGCCGTGCCGACCGGTTCGAGGATCTCGGCGCCCGCCGGGATGACGGCCTGCTTGCGGTTTGAGATGAGGATCGCCTCGGGATCGAGGTCGGGCCAGCGCGACATCAGCGGCGCCAGGATCACCGCGATGCGAGCCTGCAGCGGCTCGTCGAGCACCATCTCGCGGCCCTGGAACTCGCCCACGACCGCGGCGGTGAGATCGTCGGCCGTCGGCCCCAGGCCGCCGCTCGTGGCGATCAGCGAGCAGCCCTCGGACGCCAGGAAGCGCAGCGCGCGCAGGATGTCCTGCGGGCGGTCGCCGACGACCGCGATCGCGATCGGGTCGGCGCCCAGCGCCAGCAGCTGCTCGGACAGCCAAGGCCCGTTGCGATCGGACACGCGGCCGGTCAGCACCTCGGTCCCCGTCACGACGATGCCGGCGCGGACGCTCATCGCGAGCGCTTCACCGGCAGACCGGACGCCTGGCGTCAGACAGCGGCTGGCGCCCGCGGCGCGGCGTGATCTCGACGCCGATCGGATCGCTTGATGCCCGCAGCCGGCGCGCCTTTCCGTTGATCCGCAGGATCACCGCGTTGTTGCCGACGGTGAGCCGAAAGCGCCGCGACCGGAAGGTGCGGGTGCGCTGGCCGGACTCGAGCGTCACGCTGTCGACGAGCGTGCGGCCGCCCGCTCGCAGGCAGACGTTGACCGGCCCCGTCGCCTCGAGCCGCAGGCTGACCTTGCGCGGCCGCGCGCGCCGGCGCCGCGGGGTCTCGCGCGCGGGCTGCCGCGCCGTGGTGGTGGTCGTCGTGGTCGCCGCCGGCGCCGTCGCGGCGTCGTCGGGATCGTCACCCGTCGTGCCGAGCAGGTACAGGGCGAAGACGAGCCCGGCAAAGATCACCGCGATGAAGAACCACGGCGGCAGCAGCGGCGTCTGACGGCGGCGTTCGCGACCGGGCGCGGCGGCGCTGATCGGCTGCAGCTCGACCTCGCTGAGGCGCTCGTGGCGCAGCTTGTACTCGTCGACGAGCAGCTTGGCGTCGAGGTCCAGCGCCTCGGCGTAGGTGCGCAGGAAGCTCTTGACGTACGTCGGCCCCGGCAGCAGGTCCCACTCCTCGTTCTCCAGGGCGCGCAGGTACTTTGCGCGGATCTTCGTCTGCGACTCGATCTCCGAGATGTCGATCCTCGCGCGCATCCGTGCCTCGCGCAGCGATGCGCCGATGTCCGGCATCAGCGTCCTTGCCAGACGGCGTCAGCGACCGCCGCGACAGCGCTGGTACTCACGAGCACGACCACCGGCCAGAGGCTACTCGTGGCCCGCGGCGGGCTCGGTGGGCTCCGGCGGGCGCTCGACCACCGGTGCGTCGACCGGGGCGCCGCCGCGCTCGCGCAGGTTGGCGAGGAAGCGATCCACGTCGCCCGCGCCGACGAGCACCTGGCGCGGCTTGGAGCCCTCGTAGCCGCTGATGACGTTGCGCCGCTCGAGCATGTCGATCAGCCGGCCGGCGCGGGTGTAGCCCAGGCGCAGGCGGCGCTGCAGCATCGACGTCGACGCCGTCCCCATCTCGACGCAGAGCCGGATCGCGTCCTCCAGCAACGGGTCCTCGTCGGGGCTGAAGCCGTCGTCGGCGGCGCCCGCGGCGATCTCGTCGTCGTTCTCGACCTCGTCGAGCAGGTCCTCGCGCATCTCCGGCTCGCCCTGACGACGCCAGAACGTCGTCAGCGCCTCGATCTGCGGCTCGTCGATGTAGGCGCCCTGGATGCGCTGCAGCTTCGACGAACCCACCGGCGAGAAGAGCATGTCGCCCTGTCCCAGCAGCGACTCGGCGCCGTTGCAGTCCAGGATCACGCGCGAGTCGGTCTGCGAGGAGACGCTGAACGCGATCCGCGAGGGGACGTTGGCCTTGATCATCCCGGTGATGACGTCGACGCGCGGCGACTGCGTCGCGAGCACGAGGTGGATGCCGACCGCGCGCGCCTTCTGCGCGAGGCGGATGATCGAATCCTCCACGTCGGCCGGCGCGACCATCATGAGGTCCGCGAGCTCGTCGATGACGCACAGGATGTACGGCAACTCCGGGTCGCCGCGCCTGGCACGGAAGCGGTTGAGCTCGACGAGCGAGCGCGTCTTGGCCAGCGACATGATCGAGTAGCGCTGCTCCATCTCGCGGACGAGGTTCTGCAGCGCGTTGGCGGCCATCCGCGGGCTCGTGATGACCGGCGTGAGCAGGTGCGGGATCGACTCGTAGTGGTTGAGCTCGACCTGCTTGGGGTCGATCAGCACCAGGCGCAGGTCGTGCGGCGTCGCGCGCAGCAGGACGCTGGACAGCATCGCGTTGATGCAGGCCGACTTGCCCGCGCCGGTCGTGCCGGCGACGAGCAGGTGTGGCATCTTCGCGAGGTCGGCGCCGATCGCCTTGCCGGCGACGTCCTTGCCGAGCCAGATCGTCAGCGGCGACCAGCCGGGCGGCGCGTCCTGGTTGACGTCGCCGAGCTGGACGATGCGGCGGCGCGCGTTGGGAACCTCGACGCCGACGGCGGTCTTGCCGGGGATCGGCGCGAGGATGCGGATGTCGGTCGCGGCGAGCGCGTAGGCGAGGTCGTCCTTGAGCTGGGCGACCTTGCTCATCTTGATGCCGGGTGCTAGGCGCAGCTCAAAGCGCGTGATGTGCGGCCCGGCGACGGTGCCGACGATCTTCGCCTCGACGCCGAAGTGGCCCAGGCCCTCGATCAGGCGCTTGGCGGTGCGTTCCTGTCCGGCGGTGTCGGGCCGCGACTGCTCGGCGGAGGAGCGCTTGAGCACGGCCGGGTCGGGCAGGATCCACTCGAAGTCGGGATCGTCGGTGACCGATCCGCGCAGGCGCCCCTGCGGCGTGAGGTCCTCGGGTGACGGCGCCGGGCGCGCGGCGGGCAGGACGGCTGTGGCCTCGGGATCGCCGTCCTCGTCCTCGTCGTCGGGCTCGTCGTCGGGCTCGGGGTCGGGTTCGTAGGCGAGCGGCTGCTCGTCGGGCGCGGACTCGGCCGGTTGGCGCCCGAGCGACTCCGCGTCCTCGGGCTCGTCCTGCGCCGACGGCTCGCCGTAGATGTCGGGAAAGCGCGCCGCGCCCGACCAGAAGCCGTCGCGGCCGGACGTCACCGCGGGAGCCGCGGGCGCGGGCGCCTCGACGTGCGTCGCGCGCACGACGACCTCGCTGTCGGCGGGCTCGGGCGGGTGGTAGGGCTCGGGCTCGGGGAGGTGCGCGGGCCGATCTGCCGCGATCGGCGCCGTCCGTCGCGCACGCGCGGGTACGGTGCGGCTGATCGCGCGCGTCGTGTCGGCCAGGCCGGAGCCCGTCGCGCGCAGGACGCCGGCGACGGAGGCGCCGGTCAGCAGCAGGGTGCCCGCGACGAACAGGAAGACGGCGAGGATGTGCGCGCCGATCGTCGACACCGCCGTGGCGACGCAGTACAGCAGCGCGTCGCCGACGATGCCCCCGCGTGGCTCGAAGAACGATGCGTCCCAGTAACCGTCGCGCATGCCGCGCGGGCCGATCCCGAACGTCCCGGCGGCGAGCATGAGCGCCAGCGCGGCGAAGAGGCACAGCGCGCCCGAGCGAAAGGGTCGCACCGCGGGCAGCACGGGACGCAGGACGAGGATCGCGCCGGCGGCGACGATCGCCACGGGCACCGCATAGGAGACCTGTCCCAGGATGTACGCCAGGCCGTCGGTCGCGGCGTGGCCGGCCGCGCCGCCGTCCCAATCGAGGTACAGCGGGAAGGCGAGAAAGACGCCGAGCGCGACGAGCCCGAGGCCGATGAGGTCGATGTGGCGCTGCTCGATCGCCGGCAGGCCGAGGGCGCCCAGCGACGAGCGCCGCGCGCGGGCGCGCGGCTTGCTCTTGGCCGGCGTGCGGCGGAGTGCGGGCTTTCGGGCTGCGGCCATGGTTGTGCCGCGGTTCACTTCGACGGCGACCGCGGGTGGTCCTGCTTGCGGGCGCGGCGCAGGCGTGCCCGCCGCCGCGGCGCCGACAGGAGCTCGTGCACGTCGAGCCGCCCTTAGGGGCTATCCCGGTAGATCTCGCACGCCGACGCGCCCGATGACCGTCGCGGATACGGCACGGCCACCGATCCGTCGTACCACCAGTACGAAAGATCGGTGTCCGTACCGCCCCGCTCGGTTCTCGAACGCGTCAGCGCACGATCTCTACCGAGATAGCCCCTTAACCGTGGGTTGAGCCGCGGCCCTACCCTGATGAGGCCATGTCCGAGCGCCAACCACGCGTCCTCGTCGTCGAGGATGACCAGGAGATCGCGCAGGTTCTGCTGCGGTCGCTGCGGATGGAGGGCTATGAGGCGCGCGCGAGCTATGACGGTGAGACCGCGCTCGCCGACGCGCGCGAGTTCAGCCCCGACCTCGTGATTCTCGACCTCGGCCTGCCCAAGATCGACGGCATCGACGTCGCGCGCACGCTGCGCAGCGACGGCGGCGACGTCCCGATCCTCATGCTCACCGCGCGCGATGCCGTCGACGCGCGCGTCCAAGGCCTCGACGCGGGCGCCGACGACTACCTCGTCAAGCCGTTCGAGCGCCAGGAGCTGCTGGCGCGCCTGCGTGCGCTGCTGCGCCGGCGGCCGCCGCGCGGCAGCGCCTCGCTCGTCGTCGGCGACCTGCAGCTCAACCCCGACACGCACGAGGTCCGTCGCCTGGAGCGCGACATCGAGCTCACGCAGCGCGAGTTCGAGCTACTGGAGTACCTGATGCGCAACGAGCGTATCGTCGTGCCCCGGCAGCGACTACTGGAAGAGGTATGGGGTTACGATCCCTTCGCGACGACGAACACGATCGAGGTGTTCGTATCCAACCTGAGAAGGAAGCTGGAAGCCGGCGATGAGCCGCGTCTCCTCCATACGATCCGCGGCGCAGGCTACGTTCTCCGCGCCTAGGCAGATGCCGATCCGCTGGCGGCTCGCCGGCGGCTCTGCGCTCCTGACGCTCGTGATCCTCTGCGGTTTCGCCGGCGCCGTCGGCGGCCTGACGTCGCAGCGCCTGCACGAGGACTTCGAACGCGAGCTGCGCGACGCAGCCGACCTCCTGCGCGAGAAGATCACCTACACCGCGCCGGTCCCGTACATGGGCGGCCTCAACCTCGACGGCCTGGAGCCCGACCTCGCGTTCTACGAGGACGGCTCGACCGTCGTCCGGATCGTCACGCGCGAGGGGATCCTGCTCAAGAGCACCGTGCACACCAAGGACTTCGGGCCTCCCCGCAAGCGCAGCGCCGAAGAGGACGGCTACCGCGTCGAGACGCGCCAGCTGCGTCCTCCGGTGGCGGACGAGATCGTGCCGCTGCCGCTGTACCTGCAGTACGCCCGGCCGCTGGCCACCGTCGACGCCACCGTCGCCCGCCTGCGCCTGTTTCTCACGATCGGCGTGCTCAGCGGCGCGGGCCTGGCGCTGCTGGCGGGGCTGATGGTCGCCCGGCGCGCGATGGCGCCGATCACCGAGCTGACCGCGACCGCACGCAAGATCGAGCAGACGCGCGACCCGGCTGAGCGGATCCCGCAGGTCGAGGCCGACGACGAGGTGGCCGAGCTCGCTCGAACCCTCGACGGGATGCTGCACGCGCTGGACGCCTCGCGCGCGGAGACCGAGGACGCGCTGCGCCGCCAGCGCGAGTTCGTCGCCGATGCGTCGCACGAGCTGCGCACGCCGCTGACCAGCGTGCTCGCGAACCTCGAGCTGCTCGCCGAGAGCCTCGACGGCGAGCAGGAGGAGGCGGCCAACTCCGCGCTGCGGTCCTCGCGCCGGATGCGCCGCCTCGTCGCCGACCTGCTGCTGCTCGCGCGCCACGACGCGGCCCGCCAGGCGCCGCACACGCCGACCGACCTCGGCCAGGTGCTCGTCGAGGCCGCCGCCGAGGTCGGCGTCATCGCCGACGGGCACGACGTCTCGATCGAGGCCAACCGGGCGATCGTCGACGGCGCGCGCGACGAGCTGCACCGCCTGACGCTGAACCTCATGGAGAACGCGATCCGCCACACGCCGCCGGGCACGCAGGTCCGCGCGTCGGTCGAGTGCGTCGACGGCTCGGTGCGGCTCATCGTCGAGGACGACGGCCCCGGCGTTCCGGCCGAGTTGCGCGACCGCGTCTTCGAGCGCTTCGTGCGCGGCGTCGGCGACCGCGGCGGCTCGTCGGGGCTGGGCCTGTCGATCGTCCACGCCGTCGCCGAGTCACACGGCGGCACGGTGACGATCGAGTCGCCGACGATGAACGGCGCCGGGCGCGCCCGCGGTACGCGCTTTGCCGTGCAGCTGCCGCTGTCGCACAGCGTCCGGCCCGTCGTCGGCGCGCAGGCCGGCTGAGCCTGGAATCCAGGCTGAGGTCAGGGACGATCGCAAAGCTCACGCTGCTCGCCGCGGTCGGCGTCACGGCCGCGCTGTTGATCGCTGCGGCGGGACACGGCGCGTCGGAGCCGCAGCGCGCGCCGAACAACGCGTTCGAGGCTTCGCTGATCAGCGAGTGCGTGCCCGCACGGCGCCCGCAGCGCGTGCGCGCGCTGACGTTCGACGGCAAGCAGCTTCCGGCGAGCGTCGCCGCCGGGCACGAGCCGGGCTCGCGCCCGCGCTGCCGTCACGGCGAGCTGCGACTGCTGCGCTTCGAGGCGCTACAGCTCGACGGCGCGCGCACGTACGTGCGCCGCGGCGGCTGCGCGCTGCCGTGCGTCGTGCGCCAGGCGACGGTGCATGTGCCGGCGCGCGCGTTCGCGCGGCCGGTGAGCCTGCTGGCGCGATCGGCGCGCAACGGCAACGGCGCGCCGGTGGCGGGCTGCGATACGCCGGTGCGCAACGCACCCCGAGCGGTGGGCGGCGCGCTGCGGCGGATGTACTACAAGACCCCGGCGGAGCTTCGCGCGCGACGCAACGCCGGCCGGTCCGGCGGCGCTGGCGCGCGCTGGTCGAACTACGGCGATCCCGGCCGCACCTATCGATCACGCGGCGGGCGCCGGGCGAGCTACAACTACCTGCTGTGGAACCTGCCACGGACGCTGCACGGGCTGCTGCCGGGCGGCGGCATCATCCGCGCGGTCCTGCGTGAGGGGCAGGCGATCTCGCTGTGCGCCGCGGACCGACTGCGGCTGGCGGCGTTTGATCGTGCGGGTGTCGTGAACGGCGACGTCGAGTTCGCCTATGCGCGGGTGCAGGCCGGCGGATCTCGGGCGTACGCGATCCATGGGTGGGTCCTTGTCGGGTACCGCTACCTCGACCGGGGGTTCGTCTCGACGGTCGTGGGTTGAGCGGACGCGCCCGCCGTGGCCGCGCGCGCCCGGCTACACCTCTACGACGACCGGCAGCACCATCGGGCGGCGCTTGATGCGGTCGTACACGAACGCGGCGAGATCGTCATGCAGGATCTCCTGGAGCAGGTCGATCTCGCGGATCTCCTCCTTGGCCGCCCGGTCCAGCGAGCCCTCGACGCAGTCGCGCAGCGAGTCGAGCAGCTTGTCGGCCTCGCCGGCGTAGGGCACGCCGCGGAAGATGACCTCCGGCTCGGCGACCGAGGAGCCGTCCTGCTCGGAGATCGTCGCGACGATGACGAAGATGCCGTCGGCCGACAGCATGCGGCGGTCGCGCAGCGCGACGTCGGTCACGTCGCCGATGTCGACGCCGTCGACGAAGATCATCCCCGACTGCACCTTGTCGGCCCAGCGCGCGCCCTTGGCATCGAGCTCGAGCGGCAGCCCGTTCTCGCCCTTGAAGATGTTCTGCGGCGCCACGCCCACGGCCTCGGCCAGCTGCGCGTGCAGGTGGATGCGCTTGTGGTCGCCGTGAAACGGCATGACGTAGCGCGGCTTGGTGAGGTTGAGCATGAGCTTGATCTCTTCGGCGTAGCCGTGGCCGGAGGCGTGGATCGGCGCGTCCTTTGTCGTGATCACGTCACAGCCGATGTGGTAGAGCCGGTCGATCGTCTCGTTGACGGCGCGCTCGTTGCCGGGGATCGGCGTCGCGCTGAAGACGATCGTGTCGCCGGCGTGCAGCTCGACCTGCGGGTGGTCGCGATGGGCCATCCGGCGCAGCGCGCTGAGCGGCTCGCCCTGTGAGCCGGTCGAGATGATCACGATCTTCTCGTCGGGGAAGCTCGACATCTCGCGCGGGCCGATGACGATCCCCTCGGGCATCTTGATGTGCCCCAGCGAGCGGCCGATGTTCGTGTTCTTGCGCATCGAGCGCCCCACGAGCACGACCTTGCGACCCAGCACCGCGGCCGCGTCGACGACCTGCTGGACGCGATGGATGTTCGACGCAAACGACGTCACGACGATGCGCCCCTTGGCCCGGCTGAAGACGTCGAGCAGGTTCGGCCCCGCGACCTTCTCGCTCGGGGCAAAGCCGGGACGGTCGGCGTTGGTCGAGTCGCCGCACAGCAGCAGCAGGCCGTCGCGCCCGAGCTCGGCCAGGCGCGAGACGTCAGCGGGCCGCCCGTCGACGGGCGTCTGGTCGAACTTGTAGTCGCCGGTGATGAGGATCGTGCCCAGCTCGCTCTTGATCGCGACGGCGCTCGCATCCGGGATCGAGTGCGTCATATGGATCAGCTCGACGTCGAACGGGCCGGCCTCGATGATCTCGCCGTCCTTGACGTCCTCGACGACGACGTCGCGCGCGAGCTTGTGCTCGTCGAGCTTGGAGCGCGCCATCGCCATCGTCAGCGGACCGCCGTAGACGGGGGGCGCGTCGTGCACGCCGAGCTCGCGCAGCAGAAACGGCAGGCAGCCGAGATGGTCCTCGTGGCCGTGCGTGACGACGATCGCCTCGATGTCCGAGACGCGGCCGCGCAGGTAGGCGAAGTCGGGCAGGACGAGGTCGATGCCCATCATCTCGGCGGTCGGAAAGCGCAGGCCGACATCGACGAGGACGATGCGGTCCTCGTACTCGACCACGGTCATGTTCTTGCCGATCTCGCCCAGGCCGCCGAGCGGCAAGACCCGCAACGGGCTGCTCAAACTGTCGCTCCGACGAGGAGGCCGCGGTCCTGCAGCATCGCGCGGATCGTCGCGGTCTCATGCTCGTCGGCCTCGACGTACGGCAGGCGCGGCACCCCGACGGCGTGGCCGAGCAGGTTCAGCGCGGCCTTGTTGGTGATGGCCGCGGGGGCGACGCTCATGGCCGCAAAGACGGGCAGCAGGCTCTCGTGGATCGCGGCGCGCTGGTCTGGTTCGTCGACCATGCGGCGCATCTGCGGGCCTACGATGTGGCTGGCGGTCAAGATACCTCCGGGTTCGCCCATGTCGAGCACCGCGGTGAGGATCTCGTCGTTTCCGGCGTAGATGCGCAGTCCGTCGATCGGGGCCAGGTTGTCGTTGTTTGCCTGCTTGACGGCCTCGATGTGATCCAGCTGGGCGAGCTCGGCAAGCAGGTCGTTGGGAAGGTCTGATCCCGTGCGTTGCGGGATGTTGTAGAGCACGATCGGTCGGTCGGCGACGCGCGAGATCTCGCGGTAGTGGGCGATGATGCCGCGCCGGTTGGGGCGGTTGTAGTACGGGTTGACCGACAGCAGCGCGTCTGCGCCGCGCTCGCAGGCGCCGTTCGTGAGATGGATCGCGTGGCGCGTGTCGTTGGATCCGACACCGGCGACGATCGTCGTGCCGGGCGGCCGCTCGGCGGCGGCAAGCTCGATGACGCGCAGGTGCTCCTCGTCGTCGAGCGTGGCGGCCTCCCCCGTCGTGCCGCAGACGACAAAGCCGTCCGAGCCGTGCGCGGCGAGGTGGTGCATGAGCTCGACGAACGCGTGCTCGTCGATGGCGCCGTTCTCCCCGAACGGGGTGACGATCGCGGTGAGGATTGCTCCGAGCTCAGGCACCGCCTCAGTATCGCAGCCGAACTGGCGGAAACCCCGCCTGCGCTGTAGTCGAGGGCCGCTATGCCTCGACGACGTCGCCGAGCGCCTCGAGCTCGCCGTACAGCGCGCTGAGGCGCTCGCGGCCGAAGCGCTCCTCCACGACGAGCTGCATCTCCTCCCAGTGCTCCAGCGCCGTCGCCAGCACGTCCGCGCCGTCGAGCGTCAGCGAGACCATCCGCACGCGCGCGTCGTCGTCGCTCTCGCTCGTCCGGATCAGGCCGCGGCCCTCGAGCACCTTGAGGTTGCGCGTCAGCGTCGTGCGGTCGAGGGCGAGCGCGTCGGCGAGCGTCGAGACCGACAGGTCGCCGCCTGAGCCGAGGCCGACCAGGATCGGAAGCTGCGTCACCTTCAGCCCGCTCGGCGCCAGCGCGGACTCGTAGAGCGCCGTCATCCCGCGCGTCGCACGCCGCAGCTGGTTGCAGGCGCACATCGCGCGAACATGGGCGCAGAGGTCAAGCTCCGCGGCGGTCAGGTAATGCATTCGCGTGTACATACACAGGCCCGGCGGCGCCGTCAAGGCCGCGCCGGCCGCGGGACGCGTCGCAGCGCCGGCAGCCCCCCGAGCCCGTGGATCGCCGTCGGGCGCGCCTGCCAGACTTCGAACGGATGCAAGACCGCGTGCAGGACGCTTCGCCCCGCGACCCGGCGGCCGGCGAGCTGGTCGCGGAGGTCATGAACGTACGCTTCACCGTGCCCGACGGGGACTTCGCCGTGCTGGATGCCGTCGCCGAGGACGGCGAGCAGGTCGTGCTCGTGGGCGCGCTCGGCCACGTGCGCGAGGGCGAGTCGGTGGCGGTCGCCGGCGGCTGGCGCAGCCACGCGCGCCATGGCTGGCAGTTCGCCGTCGAGCGCGTGCGGATCTGCGAGCCCGTCAGCGAGGCCGCCGTCCAGTCATACCTGCAGTCCGTCAAGCACATCGGCCCGCTGGCGGCGGCACGCCTCGTCGACCGCTTCGGAGCGGGCGAGGTGATCGCCGCGATCGACCGCGATCCCGAGCGCGCGCTGGGAGCCCTTCCGGGCCTCGGCTCGCGGCGCCTGGCGGCCGCGGTGCGGTCCTGGCGCGACCAGCGCGAGCTGCGCGAGCTGCGGCTGTTCCTCGACACGCACGGCGTCGATGCCGCATCGGCCGGCCGGATCGCGCGCCATTTCGGCGCCGGCTCGATCGCCCGGCTGCAGCGCGAGCCATACGCGATCTGCGAGCTCGAGGGGATCGGCTTCGCGACCGCCGACGCGCTGGCCCGTGCGCTCGACACGCCGCTCGACGCACCCGACCGACTCGCCGCCGGCGTCATGCACGCACTCGACCAGGCCCAGGGCGACGGGCACTGCCACCTGCCCCGCGGTGAGCTTGCGCAGCGCGCCGCGCGACTACTGGGCGGCGGCGCCGACGACGTCGTCGCCGATGCGATCGACATGCTGGCGGCCCGCGGCCGGGTCGTCGCCGACGCCGCCGGGCGTGTCGCCGAGGCGCGCCTGCATGCCGTCGAGCAGCGCCTGGCCGCGCACGCGCGGGCGCTGCTGCACAGCGACCCGGCGCTCGAGCTCGCCGACGTCGAGCGCCCACGCGAGGGGCAGTTCGTCCCCAGCGATGACCAGTGGCGTGGCGTGACGCAGGCGCTCGAGCACCGCCTCTCGATCCTGACGGGCGGCCCCGGGACCGGCAAGAGCGCCACGATGCGCGCGCTCGTCGACCTCCTGAAGGACGCCAAGCACCGGGCGCGGCTGTGCGCGCCGACCGGCAAGGCGGCGCGGCGGCTGAGCGAGCTGACCGGCGCCGATGCCACGACGATCCACCGGCTGCTCGAATGGGCTCCCGACGAGGGCTTCACGCGCGATGCATCGCACCCGATCGAGGGCTGCGACGTGCTCATCGTCGACGAGGCGTCGATGCTGTCGGTCCATCTCGCCGAAGCGCTGCTGGCGGCGGTCGGGCCGCGCACGCACGTGCTGCTCGTCGGCGACATCGACCAGCTCGCGCCGGTCGGACCCGGCCGCGTGCTCGAGGACCTGCTCGCGGCCGAGGTGCCGTCGACGCGCCTGACGGAGGTGTTCCGCCAGGCCGCGCGATCGCTGATCGTACGTGCGGCACACGCGATCAACGCCGGCGAGCTGCCCGAGCTCGTCGTCGGCGAGGACGACGTGCGCGACTTCTTCCTCATCGGCCGCGACGGCCCGCAGGCGATCTTCGACCAGGTCTGCGAGCTGGCGGTGACGCGGCTTCCCGGGCACTACGGCCTCGATCCCGCCGCCGATGTGCAGGTGCTCGCGCCGATGCACAAGGGTCCGCTCGGCATCGACGCGCTCAACAGCGAGCTGCGCGCGCGCCTGAACCCGGATGGCGCGCCGATCCCCGGCAGCGGGCTGCGCGTCGGCGACAAGGTCATGCAGACGCGCAACTCCTACGAGCACGACCTCTTCAACGGCGAGCGCGGCGTGTTGCTGCATCACGACCCCGACGGCGACCGCGTCATGTTCGCCGGCGAGGACGGCCGCCGCGTCTCGCTGCCCGTCGACGCGCTGGACACGCTGAAGCTCGCCTACGCCGCGACGGTCCACAAGGCGCAGGGATCGCAGGCGCGCGCGATCGTCGTGCCGATCTACCGCGGCCACCACATCATGCTCACGCGCAACCTCGTCTACACGGCGGTCACGCGCGCGCAGGACGTGTGCGTGGTCGTCGGCGAGCGGGCGGCGCTGCAGCTTGCGGTGCGACGCGCCGACGCGCGGCTGCGGTACACCCGGCTGCGCGAGCTCGTCGCAGAGGCGTGACGAGATCGTCGCGATCACGTGTTGGATCGCCGCTGCTGCGCTGCCAGAATGACGACGTGGCCGATGACGACATCCTGCGGCGCCTCGACGAGCACATGGTGCGCGGCAACGAGATCATGGCACGTAGCAACGACGTCATCTCCGAGAACCGTCAGGCGCTCGCCGAGTTTCGTCAGGCGCTCGAGGACGTCCGCTTGGAGGTCCTACAGATGAGCCTGCGCGGAGAGCGGGTCGCGCAGAGCTTCATCGCCGAGTTGCGCGCGGCGCGCGAGGAGCGCGATGTCGAAGCCGCCCTGACGCGTGCCGACGCGCTGGCGGAAGCGCTCGACGGCGTGATCGGTGACGGCGACGTCACGCCGTCTGTCACGCGTGGGCTCGCGGCATCCGCGTGTTCGCGCGGCGCGACGCGACGACGTGCGTCACCTTGGCGTCCGTCAAGCGGGCGATCCGGCGTGGCAGGTCCAGCGCCATCCAACGCGAGACGTCGGTCGGAAGCGTCGCGACGATGATCTCGTCGAAGCGGCGCGGATCCCACACCTCCTCGACCGCGACGAGCGGATCGGGCGCCCCGACGCTGCCCTGGACGCTGATGCCCTGAGCCTTCAGCCGTTCGACGGCGTGCTCCAGGCGGCGGGTGGCCGGAACGCGGCCGGCGTCGGCGGGTGCGACGAGCGTCACGTGGATCGAGCCGGAGAGGGCACGGTCGCGCAGGACGCGCAGCAGTTCGTCCGAATCGACGGTGCGGTTGGCGATGACGAGCAGGTTCGTGGTCCAAGCCATGAGATTCACCGAGGGAGCGAGAGATTTGTGCGTATCGTCACGAACGCTACGCCCTGTCCCACAGGCGCGCAAGCTCAGAACAGCAGGTGCTCGAGGCCGACGAGCGGCGACTTCTCGAGCTGCCCCACCCGCCGCACGGCGATCAGCACGCCCGGCATGAACGACTCGCGCGCGTAGGAGTCCTGGCGGATCGTCAGCGACTGCGCGACGTCCCCGAGGATGACCTCCTGGTGCGCGACGAGCCCGGGCAGGCGCACCGAGTGGATCGGCACGTCGCCCTGCATGAGCGCGGCGGTCCGGGCGGCGGTGCCGGACGGGGCGTCGAGCTTCGCGTCGTGATGCAGCTCGATGATCTCTGCCCTGGCCATGTGCTGTGAGGCCTCCGCGGCGAAGCGCATCATGAGGACGGCGCTGATCGCGAAGTTCGGGGCGACGAAGACGTTCGCGTCGGACTGCGCGGCGCCGTCGCGCAGCGCGTCGATCTCAAATCCGGTCGTGCCGATGACGACGTGCACCCCGGCGCGCAGGCACTCGAGCGCGTTGCCGAGCGCCGTGTCGGGGCGCGTGAAGTCGACGACGACGTCGGCGTCGTCGAGCACGTCGGCGAGCGGCGTCCCGAGCGCAGGATCGGCCTTGCCGGTGAGCTGCATGTCCTCTGCGTCCTCGACGGCGGCGACGACGGCCTGGCCCATCCGTCCCGCGGCACCGGCCACGGCGACGCGGATCACGACGCGACCGCTGCCGCGACGAGCCCCGGTGCGAGGGGCTCGATCGCCGCGCGGAAGATCTCCTCGTCGGCGCCGATCGCCGCCGCGCTGAGCTTGTCGGGCGCCAGCAGCTCGCGCAGGAGGCCGTTGACCTCCTCCAGCGAGACCGACTCGATGCGCTCGACGACCTCGTCGATCGAGAGCAGCGGCAGGTCGCTGAGCACCGCCAGGCCAAGGCGGTTCATGCGCGACGCCGTGGACTCGAGCGACAGCAGGATGCGCCCCTTGACGTTCTCCTTGGAGCGATCGAGCTCCTCGGCGCTCACGCCGTCCTCGCGCAGGCGCGCGAGCTCGTCGGCGACGACCTTCAGCGCGGGAGCGACGTTGTCGGGCCGCGTGCCGAGGTAGACACCGATCTGCCCTGTCCCGGCGAACAGCGCCTGAAACGAATAGACGTTGTAGGCCAGCCCGCGGTGCTCGCGAACCTCCTGAAACAGGCGCGACGACGACGTCCCGCCGAGGATGTTGTCCAGCACGCGCAGCGCGAAGCGCCGCTCGTCGTCGCGCGCGGGCGCGGGCGCACCGATCGTCAGGTGGTACTGCTCGGTGTCCTTGCGTAGGAAGCGCAGGCGCGGCGGCAGCTGCGCCGGTACGGCCGCCATCGGGGGCGGCGCGGGGCGCTGGGGAACCTCGATCGCCCGCGCGAGGTCGACGACGGCGTCGTGCTCGAGCGATCCCGCCGCCGCGATGACGATGTCGCCGGGCGCGTAGCGCTCGGCGTGGAAGCGCGCAAGCCCCTCCGCCGTCGTCGTGCTGATGACGTCGGCGCGACCGATGATGGCGCGGCCCAGCGGATGCTCGCCGAATACCGCCTCGCCGAGCTCGTCGAAGACGCGGTCGTGCGGCTCGTCCTCGTACATCGCGATCTCCTCGAGGACGATTTCGCGCTCGTTGGCGAGGTCGGCCGCGTCGAAGCGCGGATGCCAGACCATGTCCGCGACGACGTCGAACGCGTGCGGCAGGTGCTCGTCGATGACCCGCGCGTAGACCGACGTGTTCTCCTTGCCGGTGCCCGCGTTCAGCTCGGCGCCCATCGCGTCGAAGATCTGGTCGATCTCCAGCGAGCCGAAGCGGGCGCTGCCCCGGAAGAGCATGTGCTCGACGAGGTGCGACAGCCCGGCCTCGTCCGGTGTCTCGTTGGCCGAGCCCGTTGCGATCCAGACCCCGAGCGTCGCGGATCGCACGGCAGGCATTGCCTCCGTTACGACCCGGACGCCGGAGTCCAGGACCGTCAGTTCACATTCGGCCAGGGCCGTCAGCCCCGGTCGGACTCGCCGTGGCGCGGGCGGCCCGAGCCGCGCCGTCCGCGGTCACCGCCGCGATCGCCGCCGCCGCGCGGCGGGCGGTCACGGGACTCGCGCGGGGGGCGTGATCCGCCGCCGCCGTTGCCGACCGCGACGAGCTCCTCCTTGGTCTTGCCCGCGATGTCGGGGTCCTCCGCCAGGCGCAGGCCGATGCGGCCCCGCTCGCGGTCGACCTCGACGACCTTCACGTGGATCTCGTCGCCCTTGTTGAGGACGTCCTCGACCGTGTCGACACGCTGGCCGGGCGAGACGTTGGAGATGTGCAGCAGCCCGTCGGTGCCCTTGGAGAGCTCGACGAAGGCGCCGAACGTCGTCGTCTTGACGACCTTCGCCGTGGTGTACTCGTCGCCGACCTCGACCTCCTTGGTCATCGAACGGATGCGGTCGGCGAGCGCCTCGCCCAGCGTGCCGTTGGCGGAGTAGACGAGCACCTGACCGTCGTCGTTGACGTCGATCTGCGACTCGAACTCCTCGGCCAGGCCGCGAATCGTCTCGCCGCCCTTGCCGATCAGCAGGCCGATCTTGTCGGTGTCGATCTGCACGGTCATGATCCGCGGCGCGTGCTCGCTGAGTTCCGGTCGCGGCTCGGCGATGACCTTGGCCATCTCAGAGAGGATGAACGTGCGGGCCTCGAGCGCCTGCGTCAGCGCGTCGCGCAGGATCTCGAACGTGACGCCCGTGATCTTGATGTCCATCTGCAGGGCGGTGATGCCCTCGCTCGTGCCGGCGACCTTGAAGTCCATGTCGCCGAGGTGGTCCTCGACGCCGGCGATGTCGGTGAGCACGACGTAGTCGTCGCCCTCCTTGATGAGCCCCATCGCGATGCCGGCCACGGGCCGCTTGAGCGGCACGCCGGCGTCCATCAGCGACAGCGACGACCCGCAGACCGACGCCATGGAGGAGGACCCGTTGGATTCGAGGATGTCCGACACGACGCGAATCGTGTACGGGAACTCGTCGATCGACGGGACCATCGCCGTCAGCGCGCGCTCGGCGAGCGCGCCATGGCCGATGTCACGGCGCTTGGGGCCGCGCATGAAGCCCGCCTCCCCGACCGAGAACGGCGGGAAGTTGTAGTGATGGAAGTAGTACTTCTTCGTCTCGAGGCCGAGCGTGTCGAGACGCATCTCCTCCTTCAGCGTGCCCAGCGAGGCGACGGAGATCGCCTGTGTCTGGCCGCGCGTGAACAGCGCGGAGCCGTGGGCGCGGGGCAGCAGGCCGGCCTCGATCGAGATCGGCCGGATCTCCTGCTCGGAGCGTCCGTCGGGGCGCTTCTTGTGAATGGCGATGCGCTGGCGGATGATCGTCTTCTCGAGCTTGTCGACGGCCATCTGCGCGGCGGCCTTGCGCTCGCCGTACGCGGGATCCTCGGGATCTCCGGAGTGGGCCGTGACGGCCTCGTCCATGACCCGCGTGGACTCGTTCTGGCGCTCGAGCTTGTCGAAGATCTGGGTCGCCTCGTCGAGGGCGGCGCCGTGCGATTCCTGCACGGCCGCGAACAGCCCCTCGTCGACGCTCGGGACCTCGATCTGCATCTTGTCCTTGCCGGCCTTCTCGCGCAGCTCGTGCTGAGCGGCGCAGATCTTCCTGATCTCGCCGTGCGCGATGTCGAGCGCGTCGAGGATCTCCGCTTCGGAGACCTCGTCGGCGCCCGCCTCGACCATGAGGATGGCCTCCTCGGTGCCCGCGACGACGAGGTCGAGGTCGGAGTTCTCGAACGTGTCCTCCTCGTTGGGGTTCACGACGAAGTTGCCCTCGACCTTGCCGATCCGGACCGCCGCCACCGGCGTCGGGAACGGGATGTCGGAGATCATCAGCGCGGCGGACGCGCCGTTCATCGCGAGGATGTCGAACGGGTGGACGTGGTCGACGCTCAGCGTCAGCGACACGAGCTGCGTCTCACGACGCCAGCCCTTGGGAAACAGCGGGCGCAGCGGGCGATCGATCATGCGCGCGACGAGCGTGCCCTTCTCGGTGCTGCGGCCCTCGCGCTTGAAGAACGAGCCGGGGATCTTGCCCGCGGCGTACATGCGCTCCTCGACGTCCACCGTCAGCGGGAGGAAGTCGACGTCGCGGAGGCTGCCCGCGGTTGCTGTGCTCAGAACCATGGTGTCGCCCTGACGGACGACGACGGCGCCGGAGGCCTGCTTGGCCATCTTGCCGGTCTCGAAGGAGATCTCGGATCCTGCGATCTCAACGGAGACACGGGTCTCGGCAGTACTCATATGAAGTTGTCCTTTTGTTCGGGTGCACCCGTCTGTTCGGTGCACCTGCGTCTTTATCGTGGCTTCGGTATACGAACCCGCTCATCGTAGCCCAGTTGCGCGAGCCAGTCGCTGTGGGGAACCCCGGAAAGAGGGCCTTTGCCGGCGAAGAGCGTCGGCGTGGTCGTGGCGCCGGCGGCGAGCGCGGCGCGCGTGTCGCGCTTGACGCGCGCCGCCACGAGCGGGTCGCGGCGGTCGGTGTCGAAGCGCTCGACGTCGAGTCCGAGGTCGCGCGCGCGCTGCCAGAGATGCGGGTCGTCGAGCCGGCCCTGGTCGGCGTACAGCGCGTCGGCGAACGGCCAGAACGCACCCTGCGCCGCGGCCGCCTCGGCGGCACAGGCGACGGGCACCGCGCGTTCGTGCTTGGCGCGCAGCGCCATGTGGCGAAACGCGACGTGCGCTCCCGCCTGCGTCAGCCGCTCATGGGCAAGCGCGCAGCGCGGGCACGTGAAGTCCGCGTAGAACACGATCGCTGTGCCGGCGGCGTCGCCGCGGACATGGTCGGCGTCGCAGATCGGCGGCGGCGGGGCCGTTCGAAGATCCTCCATGCCGTGTATGAGCGTAATCCACCGCATGAACGTTCAGATCCTGGAGCGCGAGCAGCGCCTGCCCGGCTCGCCGGCCGAGGTGTTCGAGTTCTTCGCCGACGCGCGCAACCTCGAGGCGATCACGCCGCCGCTGCTGCGCTTCCGCGTCGTCACGCCCGAGCCGATCGCGATGGGCCGCGGGACGCTGATCCGCTACCGGCTGCGCGTGCGCGGCGTGCCCGTCAGCTGGCTGACGGAGATCAAGGAATGGGACGCGCCGCACCGCTTCGTCGACGAGCAGCTCAAGGGGCCCTACGCGCTGTGGCACCACACGCACACCTTCGCCGCCGACGGCGACGAGACGATCATGCGCGACGTCGTGCGCTACCGCGTCGGCTTCGGACCGCTCGGCGCGCTGGCCGACGCGCTGGTCGTGCGGCGCGACGTCGCAGCGATCTTCGACTTCCGCGCGCAGCGCGTGCGCGAGCTGCTGGCGGGCTGATCAGCTGGCGGGCTGATCAGCTGGCGACGGCGAGGCCGTCGAAGATGAGGTTCGCCCCCGGCAGGATGCCCGGGTGCTCGCCCTCCCACGACCACTGCACCTTCAGGTCGGGGCCGACGATGACGAGCGCGCGGTTGGCGACGCCCGTCGGCTCGAAGAAGACGCCGAACGCCTTCGCCGCGGCCGCCTGCGGGATCGCGTCGGACAGCATCGGGATCGTCGTGCCGACCGACTCGCGAAACGCGACCTGGCTGTCGGTCTGGTCGATCGAGACGCCGTAGAGCGTCGCGCCCTGCGCGGAGAGGTCGTCGAGGACCTCTTCGTAGATCTGAAACTGGTCGGTGCAGACCGAGCTGAACGCGGCGGGATAGAAGACGAGCACGGTCGTCCTGCCCGCGAGGTCGTCGCGCGTGAACGGCGCGCCGTCCTCGCGACGCAAGGTGAACGGCGGAACGTCGCAGCCCGCCGGAAGGATGCTCAACGCCGCAGCCCGAGTTCCTTGATGAGGGCCCGGTACCCGTCGAGGTCGTGCTTCTGGAAGTAGTTCAGCAGCCGGCGGCGGCGGCCGACGAGCATGAGCAGCCCGCGGCGCGAGTGGTGGTCCTTCTGGTTGGAGCGAAGATGCTCGGTGAGCTGGTTGATGCGCTCGGTGAGCAGCGCGACCTGCACCCGGGTGTTGCCGGTGTCCTGGTCGTTCTCACCGAACTGGCTGACGAGCTCTTGCTTGCGTTCTTGTGTCAGTGCCATGTGCGCGGGCAAAGGTAGCAACTCACGCAGCGGCGCGACCGTGGATCGCCCGCGCGGCGTCGACGTCGAGCGCCATCTGGTCGATCAGCGCGTCGACGGAGTCAAAGCGCTTCTCCCCGCGCAGGCGCTTGAGGAAGGCGATCTCCAGGCGGGTGTCGTAGAGGTCGCCCGCGAAGTCCAGGAGGTAGGCCTCGATCAGCTCGCCGCGGCCGGTGACGAACGTCGGCCGCACGCCGACGTTGACCGCCGCGGCGTAGGTCTCCCCCGTGCTCGTGGTCGCGCGCGCGGCGTAGACGCCGTGGCCGGGCGTGACATAGGCGGGGTTGGGGATGAGGTTGGCCGTCGGGTAGCCGAGCTCGCGGCCGCGCTCGTCGCCGTGGGCGACCTCGCCGGCGAGCGTGAACGGGTCGCCCAACAGGCGCCCGGCGTACTCGACGGCGCCGCCGAGCACGAGGGCACGGATGTGGCTGGAGGACACGATCTCTCCGTCGATCTCCACGAGCTTCGCGACGCGCGTCTGGAAGCGCTCGTCGGAGCGCAGCAGCTGCGGGTCGCCCTGCGCCTTGCGGCCGAAGCGGAAGTTCTCGCCGACGGTCACGTGCGTCGCGCCGAGCCTGCCGACGAGGACGTCGTCGAGGAAGTCCTGCGCGGAGCGGCCGGCGAAGTCTTCGTCGAACGGGATCACGACGAGCTCCTGCACCCCGAGCGACGCGACGAGCTGCGCCTTGCGAGCGGGATCGGTCAGCAGCCGCGGTGCCGCGCCGGGCTGGATGACGGCCGTCGGGTGCGGATCGAAGGTGAGCACCGTGTCGGCGCCGCGGATGACCTCGCGGTGGCCGAGATGGACGCCGTCGAACGTTCCGACGGCGACACGCCGCGCACGCGGCTCGATGTCGGGCAGGCGTGTGAGCTTCACGCGCGGAAGCCTACGACGGGCTTCAGCCCGCCGTCCTGGCGCTGCGCGATCGCGATCGGGCCCTCGTCGTCGAGCAGCAGGACGTCGCCGGCGCCCGCGGGGCCCTGCGCCGCGACGAGCGAGCCGTGTCCCGCGCGGCGCGCCTCGTCGGCGTTCAGGCGCACGGCCGGCAGGATGCGTGCCAGCACGTCGGCCAGCGCCACGAGCCGCGAGGGGCTTGCGTCGGCGACCTCGAACGGGCCGATCGCCGTGCGCCGCAGCTGCTCGCAGTAGGCGTCGCCGAGGTCGGCGACGAGCGTGCGGACGTACGTTCCGGCCGAGCACTCGATCGCAAACGCCGCGCGCCCGTCGGCGCGCCACAGCTGCTCGAAGCGGTGCACGGTGATCGCCCGCGCCTCGAGTTGCACCTCCTCGCCCGCGCGCGCGAGCTCGTACGCGCGGCGCCCGTTGACCTTCACCGCGCTGTAGGCGTGCGGGCGCTGCAGCAGCTCGCCCGTCGGCAGCTGCGGCGGATCGGGCGGGATGCTGCCGGTCTGCGTGATCTCGCCCTCCGTGTCGCCGGTCGTCGAGACGTAGCCCAGCCGTGCGACGGTCTCATAGCGCTTGGGCAGCGCCATGAGGTAGCGCTGGATGCGCGTCGCGCGGCCGACGAGGACGAGCAACAGCCCCGTCGCGAACGGGTCCAGCGTCCCCGCGTGGCCGACCCGACGCGCGCGCTGCTCGCGGCGCACGGCGGCGACGATGTCATGCGAGGTCTTGCCCGCGGGCTTGTCGATGAGCAGGACGCCGTCGGACACCGGCCCCAGGCTAGCCGCGCGGTGCGCCGCTATGCCTTGTCGGCGTTCAGCGGCGGCGCGTTGCGGCGGTCGAGCACCTCGAGCGTGAGGTCGTCCGGCAGCACCCTGACGGTCCTGTACTCGATGTCGCTCTGCTCCTCCCAGTGCACGTCGATGCCGCGGACGACCGGCGGCTGGTAGCCCTCCGGAAACGTCACGACGCGCTCGAGGATGAGCTCCTCGGGATCGTCGCCCTGCTCCTCGGCCTTGCGCAGCTCCATCTGCCAGCCGGCCGACGGGAAGGTCGCCCAGACGTCGACGACGACGACTCCGGGGCCCAGCAAGGCCTTCCAGTCACGGCACTTGCCCGGCAGGGGCTGATCTTCTGAAGCTTCCATCGACGCCATACCTCCTCAACTCGCGGGTGCGTGGTCGCATCCTGTCAGGAGGGACTACCCGTCAAGCTGCGCGGCCACCTCCTGGCGCAGGAACGCCACGAGCTCATCCGGGGTCATCGCGGTCGCAAAGCCCGCGGCCTGGCGATGGCCGCCGCCGCTCTGGACGCGCGCGATCAGCGAGACGTCGACCGCACCGTCGGTTGCGCGCAGGGACACCTTCGACCAGCCATCGCGATCGTCGCCGGTCAACTCGCGCGCGAGCGCGGCGACCTTCGTGCCCTCGACGGCGCGCAGGTGGTCGATGATCCCCTCCGTGTAGGACTCCTCGGCGCCGGTCTGCGCGAAGTCCGCGCGCGTCAGGCGCGCGAGCGTCAGGCGCCCGCCGTCGAAGCGCTGCACGCGGCTCAGCGCGCGCGTGAGCAGGGCGAGCTTGGGCTCGGGCATCCCCTCGTACAGGCGGCGGTAGATCTCGTGCACGTCGACGCCGGCCTCGATCAGGTCGGCCGCCATGATGTGCGCGGCGGGCCCGGTGTTCTCGTACATGAAGCGCCCGGTATCGGTGACGAGACCGACGTAGAGCGCTTCGGCCATCTCCAGCGTGAGCGCCACGGCGAGCGCGCGCGAGAGGTCCCAGACGATCTCGGCGGTGCAGGACGCCTGCGAGACGACGTGGTTGATCGTGCCGAACTGCGTGTTGTCGTGGTGATGGTCGAGGTTGAGGACGGGCGAGTCGCCGACCTCGAAACCGTTGCGGTCGGAGTTGCCGCAGTCCAGGAAGACGATCGTGCGCTGCGCGACGTCGCCGGGCACGTCGCTGACGAGGCCGTCGAACTCAAAGAAGGCGTACTCGTAGGGCAGCGGGAACTCGTCGCGGCCGATGAACATCAGCGAGTCCTTGCCGAGCGCGCGCATGACGCCCTGCATCGCGACGAGCGAGCCGAGCGCGTCGCCATCGGGGTTCTCGTGCGTGACGAGCACGAAGCGCTCGCCCTCGCGGATCGCGCCGAGGATCTCTGCGCGCGTGCCTGCCGCCGTGCCGGCGATCGTCACGTCTCCTGCGCCTCGCGTCGCAGGATCTCCTCGAGGTGCATCGCGCGGTCGGTCGTCTCGTCGTAGAGGAACTCGAGCGTCGGGGTGCGCTTCATCCGCAGTTCGCGCGCGAGGCGACGCTGCAGGGCGCCGTGCGCGGACTGCAGGCCGGCCAGCGTCGCGGCCCGCTCAGCGTCGTTTCCGAGCACGCTGACGTAGACCTTGGCATGGCGCAGATCTGGGGAGGTCTTGACGCTCGTCATCGTGACGAAACCGATTCTGGGGTCCTGCAGATCCTGTGTGACGGCATCGGACAACACCTGCCTGATGGCCTCGTCGACGCGCCTCATCCGGTCGGAGGGCATCCTAGTGCCAAACCTCGTCGAACGAACGGACGGTGCGCTCGACGCGGACGCTCTCCGGGAAGCGCTCGAGCAGAAACTGCTCGACGCGGTCGGTGGCACTCTCGACGTGGTTGATCGAGCCGCCGGTGAGGGCGGCCGCGAGCGTCGCGCGCTGCCAGAGGTCCTGGTGTGCGACTTCGGCCACCGTCACGCCCATGCGGCCGTGCAACTGGGCCTTCACGGAGGCGAGATCCTTGCGCTTGGCCTTCAACGAACCGGCATCTGGGAAGTGCAGATGGACGAGCAGCAGAGCGACGTACGCCCCGTCGGCGGCGGCCATTGCGCTCAGGCCAGCGCGCGGTCGACCTTGCGCGTCTCGTAGACCTCCAGGATGTCGCCCTCCTTGACGTCCTGGAAGTTGCGCAGCACGATGCCGCACTCGTAGCCCGCGGCCACCTCGCGCACGTCCTCGCTCATGCGCCGCAGCGATGCGATCTCGCCGTCATAGACGATCGTGCCGTCGCGGACGATCCGCGTCTTGGCGCCGCGCGTGATCTTGCCGTCGGTGACGTAGGAGCCGGCGATGACGCCGATCTTCGACGCGCGGAAGATCTGGCGGACCTCGACGTGACCGAGCGCCTGCTCGACCTCGTCGGGCTCGAGCATGCCCTCCATCGCGGCGCGCAGCTCGTCGAGCACCTTGTAGATGACCGAGTAGTTGCGGACCTCGACTCCCTCGCGCTCGGCGACGGCGCGCGCGTCGCCGACCGGCCGCACGTTGAAGCCGATGATGATCGCCTCCGAGGCGGCCGCGAGCATGACGTCGGACTCGTTGATGCCGCCGACGCCGCTGCGGATGATGTTCACGGCGACCTCGTCCTGCGGAAGCTTGGCGATCTCGTCCTGCAGCGCCTCCGCGGAGCCGGCCACGTCGGCCTTGACGAGCAGGTTGAGCTCCTTGAGCTCGCCCGCCTGGATCTCGCGGAAGACGTCCTCCAGCGAGCGCTTGCGGCCCGAGCGGCGCGCCTGCTGCTCCTGCTTGAGGCGCTGCTCGCGCTCGTGCGCGATCTGGCGCGCGCGGCGGTCGTTCTCGACGGCGCGGACGTGCTCGCCGGCCTCGGGGACGCCGTCGAAGCCGAGCACCTCGACCGGGTCGCCGGGCGTCGCCTCCTTGACGCGGTCGCCGTTGAAGTCGTGCATCGCGCGGACGCGGCCCCAGTTGGCACCCGCGACGAGCGCGTCGCCGACGCGCAGCGTGCCGCGCTGGATGAGGATCGTCACGACCGGGCCGCGGCCGGGGTCGAGCTTGGACTCGACGACGGCGCCCGACGCGGGCGCGGTCGCGTTGGCCTTGAGCTCCTCGACCTCGGCGACGACCTGCAGCGTGTCGAGCAGGGCGTCGAGGCCGACCTTCGTCTTCGCCGAGACATCGACGAACTCCGTCTCGCCGCCCCACTCGACGGGCTGCAGCCCGCGGGTGGTCATCTCGGTGCGCACGCGGGTCGGGTCCGCGCCCTCCTTGTCGATCTTGTTGACCGCGACGACGATCGGCACCTCGGCGGCCTTGGCGTGGTCGATCGCCTCGTCGGTCTGCGGCTTCACGCCGTCGTCGGCGGCGACGACGATGACGGCGATGTCGGTCACGCCCGCGCCGCGGGCGCGCATCGCGGTGAACGCCTCGTGGCCCGGCGTGTCGAGGAAGGTGACGAGCTTGTCGTCGTGACGCACCTGGTAGGCGCCGATGTGCTGGGTGATCCCGCCGGCCTCGCCCTTGACGACATCGGTCGTGCGGATCGCATCCAGCAGTGACGTCTTGCCGTGGTCGACGTGGCCCATGATCGTGATGACCGGCGGGCGCTCCGTCAGGTCTCCGTCGTCGTCCTCGTAGACGGGCTCGGCCTCGACCTCGTCGGCGGCGTGGACGATCTCGACCTCCTTGCCGAACTCCTCGGCGAGGACGCCGACGGCGTCGTCGGAGAGGGTCTGCGTCAGCGTGGCCATCTCGCCGAGCATCATCAGCTTCTTGATGATGTCGGGGACCGGCACGCCCATCGACTCGGCGATGTCCTTGACCGTCGAGCCGGAGTTGATGCGCACGAGATCGGTGTGCGTCGCGGCAGCCTCGTTGAGCGGCGCGACCGTGTCGTCGTACGTGCCACGGCGCCGGCGTCCGCGGCGCTGGCGGCGCGGCGGCTGCTGCTGCTGGCCGGGCGTGCGGCGCGAGGCCTGCGAGTCGATCACGACCCGGCGACGGCCACCGGGGCCGGCGGTGCCGGGCGCGCGCTCGCCCGCC
>CADCVQ010000175.1 GCA_902806175.1 uncultured Solirubrobacteraceae bacterium | reverse complement strand
GTCGGCCGGTGCGGGTCCGGGGCGCGCCCGCGCGTCTGCGGTGGCGCCCGCTCGCCGCGCCGCGAGAGGTCCCGGCGGCGCTGCATCCACCGCCTGCGCGTGAGGACCGCCTGCCCTGGCCCGTCTGGCTCGGCCTCGCGCTCTTCGGCCTCGGCCTGCCGCTCGGCGGGCTCGTGCGCCTTCGCGAACGACGGCGCCGCACCGCTGGGCCGCTTGCGCGGACCGCGTCATGAGCGCGGAGTCAAACCGCGCCTCGCCGGCGCCCTCTTGCTGCGCGCCCCGCGCGCCGGCCGCGCCTGCCACCGAGCCACTAGCCTGCGAGATCGATGTCCTTCTACGTGACGACGCCGATCTATTACGTCAACGCGGCGCCACATCTGGGCCACGCGTACTCGACGATCGCCGCCGACGTGATCGCGCGACACATGCGCCAGCGTGGGGAGGACGTCTTCTTTCTGACCGGCACCGACGAGCACGGCGAGCCCGTCGCCCTCGCCGCCGAGCGCGAGGGCGTGACGCCGCAGGAGCTCGTCGACCGCAACGCGCCGCGCTTCATCGACCTCATGCCGCGGTTGAACGTCTCAAACGACTTCTTCATCCGCACGACGGACTCCGAGCACAAGACCAGGGTGCAGGAGGTGCTCAGCCGAATCCGCGCCAACGGGCACGTCTACGAGGGCATCTACGAGGGCTGGTACTGCCCGCGCTGCGCAGATTTCAAGACCGACGCCGAGGCCGGCGAGGACCACCTGTGCCCGATCCACAGGACACCGCTCGTCCGCCAGAAGGAGAACAACTACTTCTTTCGGCTGTCGGCGTTCCAGGACGATCTGCTCGAGCTGTTCGACGAGCAGCCGGACTTCGTCATGCCGCGCCATCGCTACAACGAGGCGCGCGCGTTCATCGAGTCGGGCCTGCAGGACGTGTCGCTGAGCCGCTCGACGTTCACCTGGGGCGTTCCCGTCCCGTGGGACGAGGGCCACGTCTTCTACGTCTGGTTCGACGCGCTGCTGAACTACTACACGGCGCTGGCCTATGCGCGCCCAGGCGAGGACCTGACCGAGCGCTTCTGGCCGGCGCAGTTTCACCTCATCGGCAAGGACATCCTGAAGTTCCACACGATCTTCTGGCCCGCGATGCTGATGGCGGCCGGGCTGCCGCTGCCCGAGCACGTCTTCGTCCACGGCTTTCTGCTGATCGGCAAGGACAAGATGGGCAAGTCGGCGGGCAACGCGATCGACCCGTTCAAGATCATGGACGAGTACGGGACCGACGCGCTGCGCTTCTACCTCATGCGCGAGGTGTCCTTCGGCCACGACGGCGCGGTGTCGGAGGAGGGCTTCCGCGCGCGCTACGAGTCCGAGCTCGCCAACGACTTCGGCAACCTCGCGAGCCGTACGATCGCGATGGTCCACCGCTATCGCGACGGCGTCGTACCAGGTGCCGAGCTCGACGCCGACCGGGCGGCGGAGGTCGACGCGCTGAGCGGCGAGGTCTGCGAGCAGCTGGACCGGCTCGACCTGACCGCGGCGGGCGACGCGATCTGGCTGCGCGTGCGGCGGCTGAACCGCTACGTCGAGGAGCGGGCGCCCTGGACGCTCGCCAAGGACCCTGATCGCGCGGACGAGCTCGACACGGTGCTGGCGTCGCTCGCCGAGGGGCTGCGGGTCCTCGCCGTCGTGCTGCATCCGTGGTTGCCGCAGAGCACCGACAAGCTGCTCGACGCGCTGCGCTCGCCGCAGGTCGAGTTCGAGTGCGCGCGGATGCAGGCGGGCCGCCTCGGCGAGATCGCCAAGCTCGCGCCGCTGTTCCCCAAGCGGTAGCCGGCGTCGGTGCACGGCCGCGGCGCATCCGGCCGAGCCGGGCAGAACCTCGGTGCGCGCGGACCAGCCGCGTAGCCTCATCGCTGTCCGATGATCGACAGCCACACGCACCTGCACGTCTGCAAGCCCGACGACGCCGATCTTGTCGCGGCGGCCGTCGCCGCCGGCGTCACGCGGATGCTCACGGTCGGCACGAACGGCGCCACCTGCCGCGAAGCGCTGCAGGCCGCCGAGCTCTATCCGCAGGTGTGCGCCGCGATCGGCCATCACCCCAACGAGGCGACCGGGTTCGACGACGGTCACCTCAGCGAGCTGCAGGCGCTCGCCGCGCACCCGCGCTGCGTCGCGATCGGAGAGACGGGCCTTGACGACTTCCGCGACTACGCTCCGCGCGCCGATCAGGAGCGCGCGTTCGTCGCCCAGATCGAGCTGGCGCGTGCGACCGCCAAGCCGCTGGTCATCCACACGCGCGCCGCGGAGGACGACACGATCGCGATGCTGCGCGACCACGCCGGCGGCCTGGAGGTGATCCTTCACTGCTTCTCGATGCCCGCGCGACTGGACGAATGCGTGCAGCAGGGCTGGTGGATCTCGTTCGCCGGCAACGTCACCTACCCCACGGCGCAGGATCTCGCCGCGGCGGCCCGCCGCGTCCCCGCCGAGCGCCTGCTCGTCGAGACCGACGCGCCGTACCTCACCCCGCAAGCCGTGCGCAAGCAGCCAAACCAGCCCGCCTACGTCGCCCACACCGCGCGCTTCGTCGCACAGCAGCGCGGCGTGTCCTACGAGGAGCTCGAGCAGCTCGTCGAGCGCAACGCCGCCGCCGTCTTCGGCTGGTGAGCGTCACCGGCCCGAGCCAGCCGAGCCTGCGCCGCATGCGCGAGTTCGGCATTCGGCCCAAGCGCGACCTCGGCCAGAACTTCCTCATCGACTCGAACATCCTCGGCGTCATCGCGCGCGAGGCGCGGTTGCGGGCCGACGACGTCGCGCTCGAGATCGGCGGCGGCCTCGGCGTGCTGTCGGAGCACCTCGCGCAGCGCGTCGCGCACGTCCACGTCGTCGAGCTCGACCGCGCGCTCGAGCCGGCGCTGCGCGCTGCGGTGCAGCCGTTTGCCAACGTCACGCTGCACTTCGCCGACGCGATGAAGCTCGACCTGCGCGCGCTGGACCCGGCGCCGACGAAGGTCGTCGCCAACCTGCCCTACGGCATCGCCGCCGGGGCGATCCTGCGCACGATCGAGGAGCTCGAAGACGTGCGGCGCTGGGTCGGGATGGTCCAGAAGGAGGTCGGCGAGCGCTTGGCGGCCGCGCCCGGCTCCAGCGCCTACGGCGTGCCGTCGGTGCTCGCCCAGCTGGCCTGCGACGTGCAGGTCCTGCGCCCTGTCTCGCGCACCGTCTTCACGCCGGTGCCGAACGTCGACTCCGTGCTCGTCGGCCTGCAGCGAACTGGCCCGGCGCCCGAGCCCGGCCTGCGCGACCTCGTCAACGCCGCGTTTGCCCATCGCCGCAAGGCGCTCCCGGGCTCGCTGGCGCTCGCACCCGGTGCGTCGCCGGACGTACGCGCCCGCGCCCGCGCCGCCCTGACCGCGCTCGGGCACCCGAGCGACGTGCGCGCCGAGCGCCTCTCACCGCAGGACTTCGCCGCCATGTACGAAACTCTGCGTTCATGACCGTCCTGACGACCGAGGCCCGGGCAAAGATCAACCTGTGCCTCTTCGTCGGGCCGCAGCGCGGCGACGGCCGCCACGAGGTCGTCACGCTGATGGACTCGCTGACGCTGTGCGACGACGTGCGGATGCAGACAGACCCGCCGGGCGTCGTCGCCGACGAGGTGCTCTGCCGCGGCGTCGAGGGGCCGAACCTCGCCGCGGCTGCGCTGCGCGCCTTTCGCGAGACCACCGGCTGGGACGGCCCGCCCGTCCGGCTGGAGATCGACAAGCGCATCCCGGTCGCGGGCGGGATGGGTGGCGGCTCGGCGGACGCGGCCGCGGCACTGCGGCTCGCCAGCGAGGCGTCGGGGCGCGGCGACCGCCGGCTGCTGGAGGACGTCGCCGCGAGACTCGGCTCCGATGTCGCGAGCCAGGTTCGCGGCGGGCTCGTGCTGGCAACCGGCGAGGGCAGCCGCCTGCGGCCGCTGAACGTCAGCCTGCCCTACACCGTGGTCGTCATGCCGATCGACGTCGAGCTTCCGACCGCCGACGTCTACGCCGAGGCCGATCGGCTGTGCCTGTCGCGCGAGACGCTCGACCTGGCCCGGGCGCTGACGCGGATGCAGGCGGCGCTGTCGTCCGAGACGATCCTCGAACATCTCCACAACGACCTGCAGGACGCCGCGCGCTCGCTGTGCCCGCAGATCGACGACGCGCTCGAGGCGGTGCTCGCGGCGGGCGCCGACCACGCGCTCGTATCGGGTTCGGGGCCCACTGTCCTCGGCGTGTTCGCGGAGTCCGGCCACGCCGAGCGGGCCGCGCGCGTCTGCGAGTCGATCGCCGCCGAGGGGCGCGCCCCGGCGCCGGTGCTGGCGCGCCCGGCCGGCCCGTTCACGCTGCGCTGACGGCGCGTCGTACGCGCGGCAGCGGCCACCCGTCGTGCAACTACGTCACAATCCGGTGCCATGACGAACGCCGGAGTCACGATCCTCATCGCCGGTACGTGCGGCGTGTTCGCGCTCCTGGCCTTCGTCTGGTTCATCGCGTGGCCGGCGTGCACCGCGTACAGCAGGACATGGGAGCGGGCCGCCGCGGCGTTTCTGAGCCTGTACGTCCTCGCCGCCCTCGTGCTCATCGGCGCGGCAGGCGGGGCGGCCATCGCGTATTACTGGGATCGCATCGCGGCGTAGCCTGTAGGCCATGGCGACCTCCGCCGAACGGTCGATGGGACTCGATCTCGCCGCGCTGGATGCGATCACAGAAGCGGTCGAGTCCGGCGCCGGTCTGCCCGACGTCGTGCGCGCCGCCGCGCGCGCACTCGAGGCCAGCCTCGTCCTGCTTGACCGCACCGGTTCGGTGCTCGCGGTCGCCGCACGCTCGCCCGCCGACGAGCGCTCGCTGCTCGACGGTGCCCCGGGCGTCGTGATGATCGAGCTGCGCGTTGCCGACACGCCGGTCGGCCAGCTGCGGATGCGCGCCCGCGCCGAGCCGGGGCCGGCGCTCGTGCGGCTCGTGACGACGCTCGTCGCGTCCGAGGTCGAGCGCGTCCGCGCGCCGGCGCGCGCCTCGCAGGAGGCCAGCGCCGCGTTCCTGCGCGCGATCCTCAACCGCGACGTGCTCGAGAGCGACGAGATCGTCGCGCGCGGCAGCGACGTCGGCATCGACCTGACCGCGGGGGGAAGCGTCCTCGTCGCGCGCGCCCACGCGCACGTCACGGCCGAGGAGGGCTGGCGCGCCCGCGTCCTCGCGACGGCCGAGCGCGGCGCGCGCGCCGTCGTGGCAACGGCGATCGCCGCGCATGCCGCGCGCGAGACGAGCGCCGCGGAGGTCGTCGTCCTCGTGCCCGGAAGCGACGATGCCGTCGCCAGGCGCGCCGCCGAGGGCGTCCTGCGCGAGTTGCAGGCCGGGCTCTCGGGCCATACGTTCGCGATCGGTCGCAGCCGCGTCGCGACGGATCCCCTTGACCTGCACCGCGCGGCCAACGAGGCGCTCCTGGCGGTGAACGTCGCCGAGGGCGACGAGGAGCGCCCCCTGCTGGCATTCGAGCAGACCGGCGCGTATCGCCTCCTGCTGTCGGCGATGAGCGAGGATCCGGCCGAACTGCAGCGATTCTATGCGGAGACCGTCGAGCCGCTGGTCGCCTACGACGACCAGTACGAGGCCAACCTCGTGCGGACCGTCGAGGCGTTTCTCGACAACGACGGCAACGTCGCCGGCACGGCGCAGAAGCTCTACACCCACCGTCACACGATCCGCTACCGCCTCGAGCGCGTGCGCGACCTGTCCGGCCTGGACGTCGGCTCGACCGACGGGCGCGAGAAGCTCTCGCTCGGCCTGAAGGCGATGCGCGTACTCGGCGTCGCCGCGCCCGGCGGGCCCGCGACGGAGCCTGGAGCGGGCGCCGGTCGCGTGCCGGGCCGCTGAGTGAGCCTGCAACGAACTACGATGCCGCGCTGATGCGGATAGGAATCCTCACGGGGTCGGGCACCTACGCGCTGCCGGGCATCGAATCCGACGGCGAGCCCGAGCTCGTCGAGACGCGCTTCGGCGCGGCGCCGGTCACGACCGGCCGCTTCGCCGGCGTCGACGTGCTGCACGTCTCGCGCCACCGGCCCGGTCACGAGCTGCTGTCCAGCCAGGTCACCCACCAGGCGAACATCGCGGCGCTCAAGGAGCGCGGGGCGGACGCGATCCTCTCCGTCACGGTCTGCGGCACGCTCGACGCAAGCATGTCGCTCGGCAGCCTCGTCGTCTTCGACGACCTGCACTTCCTCACCAACCGGCTGCCCAACGGCGAGATCTGCACGCTCTTCACCGAGCCGGGGGAGAAGGGCCGCGGGCACTGGATCTACGAGCGCCCGTTCTCCCAGCACCTGCGCGAGGCGTTGCTGGCGGGCGCCGAGGAGGCCGGCAACTTCGTGATCGACGGCGGCTGCTACGGCCACGTCGACGGGCCGCGCTTCAACACCAGGACCGAGATCAGGATGCTGCAGAACTGCGGCGTCACCGTCGTCAGCCAGACCGCCGGCCCCGAGACCGTGCTCGCGGGGGAGGCCGAGATCCCGTACGCGCTGCTCGGCTACGCGACCGACTACGCCAACGGCGTCAAGGCCGAGGCGCCCCCCGTCGAGGAGCTGATCAGGCTGATCGGCGCCAGCGGCGAGACGTTCGCGAAGACGCTCGCGGCCGCCGTCCCGCGGATCGAGGCCGAGAAGCTCGAGCCCGTCGGGACCTTCTTTCGCTTCGATTGACCGCGCGCAACGTCGCGGCGGTCAAGGACCCGCACGACGGCGCCGCGCGCTCGATCGTCTAGCGTACGCTACGGCTCGTCTACGGTCTGCCGTCAGCCGATGCGCAGATCTCCCTCCCATGTCACTGCTCGGATTCTGGCCGTGGCTCTGCTTGCGCTCGTCGCGGGGCCGAGCGCCGTCGCCGTCGCCTGGGGCCCGCCGCGCTCGGGCGGCTTCGGAGCCAACACGCTGCGCGGCGGCAGCGGCGCGGACTTTCTGCGCGGCGCCGAGGGCCACGACCGGGTGTACGGCCGCGGCGGAAGCGACCTGCTGACGGGCGATACCGGGCCAGACGTCGTCTCGGGCGGATCGGGCAGCGACACGCTGACCGGGGGATCGGGCAACGACGCCCTCGTCGGCGGAGACGGCGACGACATCGCCAGCGGCGGGTTCGGCGCCGACGGGCTCAACGGCGGACCTGGCGGCGACGCGCTCAACGGCGACCAGGACAGGGACACGATCTTCGGCGGCGCCGGCGACGATGTCGTGCACGGGGGGTCGGGCATCGATCGCATCGACGGCGGGCCCGGCAACGACCGGATCTTCGCCGACAGCGGCGGCGACGCGATTGTCGGCGGGCTCGGCGATGACGTCATCGTCGTCGATGGCTCGGCCTATGCGCACGTGACGTGCGGCCCCGGCCCGACACGGTCTACCTGACGGTCCCGCCGTCGGTGACGGCGGACTACGCGGGGCCCGGGACGGCGGGCACGCGGTCGCAGGACTGCGAGGTCGTACAGCTCACCGACGCCGTACAGGATCCCAACCGCGGTGTGACGTACCTGGCGAAGGACGCGGGCGGCACGCGCGAGGGCACCGCGCTGGATGACGTCCTGCTCGGTGGGCCGGGCGCCGACACGTTGCGCGGCCGCGATGGCAACGACGTGCTGTGGGGCCTGCGCCAGGCCGGCCTGACCTCCGCGCTGCCCGACGTCATCGACGCCGGGGCCGGCGACGACACGGTCTACGGCGGGCCGGGACCACAACGGATCTCCGGCGGCGACGGCGACGACTTCCTCGAGGGCGGGCTCGGCGAGAACGTCATCCGGGGCGGCGCGGGCGCCGACACCGTGCGGTTGCGCGGGGGCGGGACGAACGTCGTGCGTGCCGGCGACGGACACGACACGATCTACGCGCGTGGTCCGGCGCGCGTGACGCTCGACTGCGGCAAGGGCCATGACGTCGCCCACGTCGATCGCGCTGACACCGTCAGCCGCAACTGCGAGCGCGTGATCGGCAAGCCGCTGCGGCGCACCCGCGCAACTGCACCCGCTCGCGTGACCGCGACCGCGGCGGGAGAGGCTTCCACGTACGCGGAGCTCGTCGCGGGGACGCCCGGCCTGCGGCACTGGTGGCGCCTGGGCAAGAGCGAGCTGCCGGCCAGCTCGTACGTACAGACGGGCGCGAGCGCCGACCGGATCACGGGGTCTCGCGGCTACTACAACACGGGTGTGTCGCCTGCGCGCGGTGTCACCGACGACGGCGATGCGGCGTTCGAGGTGGGCGAGCATGCCGATGTCAGCATGGGGGTGTTGGATGCCGTCCTGCGCGGCGACGCGTTCACGTTCGAGGGTTAGGTTCGGTCGGGCGGCAGCGGCCGGCGTGCGATCCTCAACGCCACGCCGTCTGTCAGCGATCCCGCGGTCGGGGTCCTGCTGGTCAGCGAGGCCGACAACTCGTTGCGCGCGACGATCGGCGCGTCCTCCGGCAGCGGCGCCGTCGAGCTGCGCACGCCGCCGCTGAACCTGGGCCACGCCTGGCACCACCTGGCGCTCACGCGTAGCCCGGAGCGGATCGCGCTGTCGATCGACGGCGAGGTCGTCGCCGAAGGGCCGGCGCAGCGGGTCCTCGACACCAGCCCGGCGCGCTACTGGTACCTCGGCAGAGCCTTCGGCGATCAGTACCGCGGCTGGTTGGGCGCAATCGACGAGATCGCGCTGTACGACCGCGCGCTCGACGCCGCGACGATCCGCGCGCACGCCCGCTTCGGCGACGACGGCCGCGCCGGCGGTGCTGACGTTCGTTGTCGATGCGCGCCTTCCGAAGACGGTCGCGCTCGTGTGGCTGCCGGCCGACGGCGACCTGCGTCCGACCGTCGTGATGGGCTCCGACAAGCCGGGCACGTTCGAGTGCTTTGCGCCCGGTGGCGTACCGGTGGTGCCGGGCCCCGCATCGACGGCGGCACCGGCGCCGGGTCTCGCAGCGGGGCTGCCGGGCGGGCCTGCACCATGGTTTCCCTGCGCCAGCCACTCCAAGGTGGCGCGCGACATCTCAGTCTCCGCACGGGCGGTCGACAGCGCCGGCAATATCGACCCGCACATCGTGTGGTTTCCGATCCCGCGCCACGGCCAGGGTTTCCAGGGCCGCGATGCCGGCCTCGCGACGTTCGCGGGGGCGCGCGCGGAGGTTGCCCTCTCGGGGACCGCGAGCCCGCAGCCGTACGGGGGGAGGTTCGAATGCCGGCATCGACGGCGCGCCGTGGGAGGCGTGCCCGGCGGCGTTCCGGCTGCCGATCCTGCATGCCGGCCGACACACGCTGCAGGCTCGCCAGTTCGTGCCGGGCTCGAGCGCCACCGTCACGACGGGCGAGATGGTGACCACGGTCGCCCCGTCCACGCTCGACACGATGATCGTCGGGCTGCAGGCGAACCTCGTGATAGAACGCGGCGTGGCGCTAGCGCGCCGGCCGGTGCTCGTACGCCTCGCGCTCAACCGTCCCGCGGCGCTGCAGGTCGAGATCTTCCGCGGCCGCAAGCGCGTGGTGAACGTCGTCGCGCGGGGGACGACCGGCCCGAACGTCGTCGCGCTCGCGTCCGCGCAGTTGAAGAAGCTCGCAACGGGCCGCTATGGGCTCGTCGTCACCGCGCGCGGGACGTCGGGCCCTGCGGCGGTGCAGCGCCTGCCGCTGGCGATCGTGCGGCCGCTGCGCTGACCGGCGCGGAGAATGCGAAGAGCACGCAGTCTTGGTGCCGGCGAGCTGAGGAGCCAGGACTTGAACCCGGACTGCCTGGACCAAAACCAGGTGTGCTACCGATTACACCACTCCTCAGTAAATCGGCCCTTCGGCCTTCATCAAGATAGCCGAGCATCCCTCGGCGCGGGGACCGTCCGAACGGTGTGCGAACATGTGTTCGCAATGACGACGGCGACCCCCGGCTTCCCGGACAACGTCCCGAGCGAAGATCTGCATTGGCTTGCGGGGTTGCTCGAAGGGGAGGGAACGTTTCTCACAGGGCCACCGAGCGCGCCCCGACACCCGGTGCTCGCCGTCCAGATGACGGACGAGGACGTGGTCGTCAGAGTGGCGACGATGTTCGGCCGCAAGGCCAGCTGCTGGACGCCACGCGAGGCACGGTGGCAACCGACCTACATCGCTCGCGTCACGGGCGCCAAGGCGGTGGCATGGATGACGGCATTGCGGCCGCTGATGGGCAGTCGGCGCCAGACGCAGATCGATCGTGCCGTCGCGAGCTACGAGCCCAGACCTGTCACATTGTTGAACGATGCTCGTGCGGGCGACGCCCTCGCGATGCTGGGCTGCGGCTGCAGCGTGCGTGAGGTCGCCGCACGGTTCGGCACGAGCGTGTGGTGCATCTACGACCTGCGGCTCGGTCGCACGCATAAGCATCTGCCGCGCTGACGGCCTCGCATATGGTTCTGCCCATGCCAGGCCTCATCGCCGTCATCCTCGCCGCCGGCCAGGGCACCCGCATGCGCTCGGAGCTTCCGAAGATGCTGCACCCGCTGTGCGGACGCCCGCTGGTGGCGTGGCCGATCGCGGCGGCGAACGCGGCGGGCGCCCGGCGCGTCGTCGTGGTCGACTCGCCCGCGCGCACGCTGGAGGGGCAACTGCCGCAGGGCGTCACCACCGTCGTGCAGCCCGCCCCCAACGGCACCGGCGGCGCCGTGCGGGCCGCGGCCGGGCAGCTCGAGGCTGACACGACGGTCGTCGTCCTGCCCGGCGACGCGCCGCTGATCAGCGCCACATCGATCGCGCAGCTCGTTGCGGCCCACGAGGCCGCCAAGGCCGCCGCGACGATGGCCACGATGATCCTCGCCGACCCGACCGGCTACGGGCGCGTCGTGCGCGACGCCGGCGGCGACGTCGAGCGCGTCGTCGAGACGAAGACGCCCGGCGACGCCAGCGCCGAGCAGCTGCAGATCCACGAGGTCAACAGCTCGATCTTCGCGTTCGACAGCTCGGCGCTGCGCGTCGCGCTGCAGGAGCTCGAGGCCGACAACGCCCAGGGCGAGCTGTACCTGCCCGACGTCCTGCCCGCGCTGCGCGGCCGCGGTCTCACCGTCGGCGCCTACGTGCTGCAGGACCCCGAGGAGGCGCTCGGCGTCAACGACCGCGTCCAGCTCGCGCAGGTCCGCGCCATCGCGCAGGGGCGCATCCACGCCGCCCATGGCCACGCGGGCGTGACGATCATCGACCCGGCCGCGACGCTGATCGACGTCGGCGTGCAGATCGGCCCGGACACCGTCGTCGAGCCCAGCTCGTTTCTGCGCGGCGCCACGACGATCGGGCGCGGCTGCACCGTCGGCCCGCTGACCACGCTGATCGACGCCACGCTGCACGACGAGGTCGCGATCCCGCACTCCTACGTCGTGCAAGCCGAGATCGAGTCCAAGGCCACCGTCGGGCCGTTTGCGTACCTGCGGCCCGGGACAATCCTGCGCGAGCGCTCCAAGGCCGGCACGTTCGTCGAGATCAAGAACTCCGATGTCGGCCCCGGCAGCAAGGTCCCGCACCTGTCCTACATCGGCGACGCCGACATCGGCGAGGACACGAACATCGGCGCCGCGACGATCACCGCCAACTACGACGGCGTCAACAAGCACCGCACGACGATCGGCGACCGCGTCCACACGAGCGTCGACACGACGCTGATCGCGCCCGTCACGCTCGGCGACGACGCCTTCACGGCGGCCAACTCCGCCATCACGAAGAACGTCCCACCGGGGGCGCTGGGCGTGGCGCGGGAGCGCCAGACGAACATCGAGGGCTACGCCGAGCGCAAGCGCCGTGGCTCCTCGTAGCTTCGATCGATCCGATCTCGCGGCGGCCGCCGGCGCCGAGCCAGCCGCGATCCTCGGCCGACACAGCCTTATGCTGTCTGACCGGATGACTACGGTTCAGCCGAAGCCGATGCCGAAAACCCGTCTTGAACTCGGCTACGACAAGAACCTCATGCTGTTCTCCGGGCGCGCGAACCCAGACCTCGCGGCCAGAATCGCCGGCAAGCTCGGCATCGAGCCGGGCCCGGTCACGCTGAAGACGTTCACCAACGGCGAGGTCTACTGCCGCTACGGCGAGTCGATCCGGGGCGCCGACGTCTTCATCGTCCAGCCGATGTGCGCCAACCCGACCGTCGGGCTGACGCCCAACGACGCGATCATGGAGCTGCTGCTGATGATCGACGCCGCCGTCGGCGCCAGCGCGCACCGCGTCATCGCCGTCACGCCGTGGTTCGGCTACAGCCGCCAGGACAAGAAGTCCGCGCCGCGCGAGCCGATCTCCGCGCGTGTGGTCGCCCGCATGCTCGAGCACGGCGGCGCCGACCGCGTCCTGACGATGGATCTCCACGCCGGGCAGATCCAGGGCTTCTTCCGCAAGCCGGTCGACCACATGACCGCGCTGTTCATCCTCACGCAGTACTTCCGCGACCTCGGCCTGCAGGACCTCGTCGTCGTGGCGCCGGATGCCGGTCGCGTCAAGCTCAACAAGAAGTTCGCCTCCAAGCTCGGTGCCGACCTCGCGATCCTCGACAAGGAGCGCCCGGCCCAGCAGGTCTCCGAGATCGGCTACGTCATCGGCGACGTGAAGGGCAAGACCGCGGTGATCGTCGACGACATCATCGACACGGCGAGCACGCTCAAGGTCGCCGCGCGGACGGTCCTGGACGAAGGCGCCCGCGCCGTCTACGCGGCGGCGACCCATCCCGTGCTGAGCGGCAACGCGTTTCAGAACCTCGACGACGCCGGCTTCGAGCAGATCGTCGTCACCGACACGATCCCGCTGCGCGCCGGCGGACCGGACAACATCAAGGTTCTCTCCTGCGCGGACCTGCTGACCGACTCGATCCGCAGCATCTTCAGCGACAGCTCCGTGAGCGACGTCTTCGGCGGCGAGAACCAGCTCTTCTAGGAAGTGGGACCTTTGTTGCTCAGCGCGCCGCCGGAGCGACGCGCAAAAGAGCGGGTTTGCGCCTAGACCGGGGCGGGAATCTGAGCCCCAGGCCACGACGATCGTCTCACCGGGCGACGTCGAGGCACCACGTAGACGTGACAAACGCAGGAGCTCAGGGATGGGCTTGCCGCCGGGGGTCACGTCGCTCAACGCGGATCGACCGATCCGGGTTCCCTACGTTCTTTTAGGAGAGTTCACATGGCAGCCACACCTGCAGGCACCACCCGTCCGCGTCGATCCGCCGCGCGCCCGATGGCGCAGCGCTTGTCCACCGAGACGAAGCACTCGTCGAAGACCAGCGAGCTGTACGCGTTCGTCGCCGTCGTGCTCGGCATCCTCGCCGCCGCGGCCCTGATCAAGGGCGGCGACTCCGGCGGAACCGACGAGTTCATCGCCCGCCAGGCATGGCTCTACGTCTCGATCGTGACGGCCGCCTACATGATCAGCCGCGGGCTCGCCAAGGCCGGCAGCCGTGACCCGTACACGGCTGACGCGCACGACCACGACGGCAACGGCAGCCACTAGCCGACCCGGTTCACCAGCGCGTGATGTTCGGCGGCGGCAGGCGCCGCCGCCGTCGCCGTGGCGGCAGCCGGGTGCGCGTGGTTGGATGCGCACCCGGCTGCCTTGCCACGTCCCTGCTGCTCTCCCTCGCACTGACGATCATCCTCAACGTGCTCATCCGCGCGCTGTAGCCCGCGCGCGGGCCACGCGCGTATTCTCGCGACGTGGACTCTCTTGCCGTCGCCCTGATGGAGCGCTTGGGCCTCAGCGACGAGGAGCTCTGCGAAGTGCTCGCCGTCGACCCGCTCGCGATCATCACAAACGAGCTCGACCACCGGCCCGAACTGCAGATCCTGCTCGCGCTGACCGCCGAGGCGGCCGATCGCGTGGGCGCCGCGACGCTCAGAAGCTGGCTGCGGCGCCGCGGCCCCAACGGCGTGCCGGCCGAGCATCTGAAGGCGCGTGACTTCCAGGCGTTCGAGGACGACCTGACCGTGCTCGCCGCGCGCGGCTACGTCCTGCGCAGCACGTAGCGTCCGCGTCGTGTCGAACCTTCGTCCAGGCGCCGCGGGCCATCCGGCAGCCTTCGCCTCTGGGTCGTCGGCACCGCGCTGCCCGAGCGTAGGACCGGCGGCCCTACTCCTTGTCGGGGCGCTTCTCGCCCGGCCAGATGCCGGTCAGCCAGTGAAAGCCCTTGGCGCCGCTGCGGTTGACGACCGCCTTCGTGACCGCGAACGTCGCGCCCTGAACCGCCGACGCGCCCAGGAGCTTGCCCCACGTGGTCTCCTGCGTCGTGGCCTTCGGTGGCTCACGGTGGTCGAGGTGACCCCAGACCTGATTGAAGACCTGCCGCGCAAGGACGCCGGCAATGATGCCGATGACGATCCCGAAGGGCTTGTAGAGAAGCTTCATGGTTGCGGAGAGTACCCCTCGCGCGTCACCATGAGTCAGAATCCAAGGAAGGCCTGACATGACCGATGCCGACGATCTGCTCCAGCGCGCGCTCACCGACGCCGAGGCCAGCGCGGCCGTCGCGCTGAAGGTTTCCGAGCTTCCGCTCGCCGAAGCGCTCACCGTCATCTTCCACGGCCGCCGCGATCTCGGCACGCTGCAGACCTACGTCACCAACGGCGGCCGCCCCGCCGGCTCGGCCGTCGGCGCCTCGGAGCTGCTGCGCGTCCCGTGCGACCTCGACCTCGCCGACGCCGCCAGCCGCGACGAGGCCGAAGAGCTCTATGCCGCGCAGGCACGGGCGCTGCGCGACGCGATCGTCGCCGCCGACAACGTGCTCGCGGTCTGGGCCGGCCCGCTGGCCTGCGCCACCGGCGACGACGTCGCCGTCGACCGCTCGATCGAGCTCCACGTCAAGCTGCCCGCCCATCGCCTCATGCCGGTCGCGCTCTCGGCACCCGAGCGGCGCCTGTTCGTCGCCGCGGTCTGCGGCGCGCGGACGCTGGCCCAGGGCCGGCCGCCGCTGGGCATCGTCTGCGCCCAACAGGATCTCGCGCACGTCTACCAGCTGTCCGACGACCCGGAGAGCTGCCTCGAGGACTTCGAGGAACGCGCCGCCGTCCACGCGCGCCGCACCGCCCAGTGGCTCGACCACCAGGACGCGTCGGTCATGCGCTTCCTCGAGCTCAACGGCGACGACTTCCACCGCGCCGGCTGAAACCGCGCCCAGTCCAGCCACCACAATTGGGCGCGTGAAGCGCCCAGTGCTCATCGCGGTCGCGGTCATCGCGCTGCTGGCGATCTCGTTCGTCGTCGCCCGCTGGCTCAACAACGACACGGTCGAGCGCGCCAAGGTCACCGAGCTGCTGGAGGCGCAGATCCGCGGCGACGCCGACGCGATGCTGCGCCGCCTGCAGGCCTGCGGGGACCCGCGCTGCGTCGCGGTCGTGCGCGACAACGCCGCGAAGCTGCGCGGCGACGGCGAGCTGAAGATCGCGCTCTACCAGTCGCAGACCGCGCACGCGCTGTCCTCGAGAACGCGCTTTACGCGGGTCGTCTGGTTCACGCGCGGCCGGCTGACGACGGTGCAGTGCGTCCTCGTGCGGCGCAGGGGCAACGTCCTCGCCGGAGCGACCGTTAGCCTCCTGCGCGTCACCGCCCCGATCGGCCGCGAATCGAGCTGCCCGTCCAACCCGACGCCATGAGCACAACTCGACGCGACCGGCGGTGTTGTGCGCCGACGAATGCACCGCCTGCTCGCTCCCACTTTCACGCTCGCAGTGCTCGCCGCTCTGGCGTGTGCCGTGCCCGCGCCCGCCGCCGCGGCTGACGGGATCACGCGCGGCACCGTCTACAAGGACGGCCCTGACAACCGCTACCTGCTCGGCGGCGACTGGCTGTTTCGCCTCGACGACGGCCAGGGCACGACGCAGCGCTTCCAGCGCCAGACGGCGAGCGCCGGGTGGGCGAAGACGACCGTGCCCAACGCGTGGAACGCGGGCGACAACTCGGTCGCCTCGATGACCGGCACCGTCGGCTGGTATCGCAAGGACTTCCGCCTGCCCGACCGGCGCTCGCGGATGGACTGGCTCGTGCGCTTCGAGTCGGTCAACTACCGCGCCCAGGTCTGGCTCAACGGCCGGCCGATCGGCCGCAACACCGGCGCCTATCTGCCGTGGGACCTGCGCCTGCCGCGCAGCGTCCTCAAGCGCCAGGGCACCAACCGGCTCGTCGTGCGCGTCGACAACCGCCGCCTGCGCACCGACTTCCCGCCGTCGGGCCTGACCGGCGCGGGCGACCCGGCGGGCGGCTGGTGGAACTACGGCGGTCTGCTGCGCGAGGTCTACCTGCAACGCGTGGACCGCGTCGACATCACGAGCCTCGTCGTGCGTCCGGAGTTGCCGTGCGCGACGTGCGCCGCGAGCGTGCTCGCGCGCGTCGTCATCCGCAACTACGGCGACAGCGCGACGAGCGTGCGAGTCGCGGGCAGCTTCGGCGGGCGCGCGATCAACCTCGGCTCGCGGCGCGTGGGCGCACGCGACTTCAAGAGCTTCCAGGCGCGCATCCGCGTGCCCAACCCGCGGCTGTGGTCGCCGGCCAGCCCGTACCTCTACGCGGCGCGCTTCACCGTCCGCGCGGGCGACCGGCGCGTGCTCGGCTACCGCTTGAAGAGCGGCATCCGCTCGATCGAGGTCGCCGGCGGCAAGCTGACGCTCAACGGCCGCGCGGTGAACCTGCGCGGCGTCGGCCTGCACGAGGACGACCCGCAGCGCGGCTTTGCGATCGACAGCGCGCGCCGCGAGCAGATCGCCGCGCAGGCCAAGGAGCTCGGGGGGGCCGTGATCCGCGCGCACTATCCGCTGCACCCCGAGATGCACGAGCTGGCCGACCGCCTGGGGCTGCTCGTCTGGTCGGAGATCCCGGTCTACTCGATCAAGACGCAGTACCTCAAGCGCGAGACCGTGCGCAAGCTCGCGGCGCGCGAGCTGGAGTCCAACATCCTCGCCAACCAGAACCACCCGTCGGTCATGCTCTGGTCGATCGGCAACGAGCTGTCCGCGCGGCCGGGTCCCGTGCAGAGCTTCTACATCAACCGCGCCGTGCGCCAGGCCAAGGCGCTGGACCCGTCGCGCCCGGTCGCGCTCGCCGTCGCCGGCTACCCGTCGGCGGGCTGCCGGCCGCAGTACGCGGCGCTCGACGTCATCGGCATCAACGAGTACTTCGGCTGGTATCCCGGCCCCAACGGCCAGATCGCCGATCGCGACGCGCTGCCCGACTACCTGGAATCCGTTCGCGCCTGCTATCCGGACAAGGCGATCTTCGTCTCGGAGTTCGGCGCCGAGGCCAACCGCGACGGCCCGATCGAGGAGAAGGGTACGTTTCAGTACCAGCAGGACTTCGTGAACTACCACCTGGCCGTCCACGGCTCCAAGCCCTGGCTCAGCGGCTCGTTCTACTGGGCGCTGCAGGAGTTCCGCGTGCGCCCGAACTGGGAAGGCGGCAACCCGCGGCCCAACCCGCCGGTCCACGAGAAGGGCCTGCTGCGCTTCGACGGCTCCAAGAAGCCGGCCTGGTTTGACGTCCAGCGGCTGTTCGCGGCGACGCCGCAACTCGCCGGCCATTAGACGATCCTTCCCGGGCCCGGCCCCGCGCGCGTCCGCTACCCTTCGCCGTCGCCATGGCATCGCAGACGACGAAGCTCACCATCTCCCCGCGCGAGCCCGCGGGCTCGCGCTCCACGCGCCGCCTGCGCCGCAGCGGCCGCGTACCCGGGATCCTCTACGGCGGCGACGCCGAGCCGCTGGCGTTCAGCACCGACGCGCGCGAGCTGCGTCACGCCCTCGCTGCCACCGGCGCCGTGCTCGAGGTCTCCGACGGCGGTGCCGCGACGCCGGCGATCCTCAAGAGCGCGCACTATCACCCGGTCCGCGGCGAGACGCTGCACATCGACCTGCTGCGCGTGAACCTCAACGTCGCGATCCACGCGGTCGTCCCGCTCGAGCTGACCGGCGGCGACGAATCGCCGGGCGTCAAGGAAGGCGGCGTGCTCGAGCAGATCACGCGCGAACTGAACATCGAGGCCCTGCCGACGGCGATCCCCGAGTCGATCTCGCACGACGTCTCCGGCATGGACATCAACGACACGATCACGCTCGCCGAGCTGACCGTGCCGGCCGGCATCACGCTGCTCGACGATCCCGAGGAGACGACGATCGCGACGCTCAGCCCGCCGCGCGTCGACACCGAGGACGACGAGATCGAGGAAGAGACCGGCGTCGTCGGCGAAGGCGCGGGCTCCGCCGAGGGCTCGGCCGCGGACGCCGACGCGGGCGACGTGGGCGACGCCAGCTAGCGACACGGCCGTGCGGATCCCCGGTCGCGGCGGATCGGGCGCGCCGGTCGACTGGCTCGTCGTCGGGCTCGGCAACCCGGGCGCGCGCTACGCCGGCACGCCGCACAACGTCGGCTTCGAGGTCGCCAACCTGCTCGCCCAGCGCTGGGAGCTGCCGCGCGCCAAGACGAAGTTCGGCGGGCTGCTGACCGAGGGGCGCACCGGTCCCGGCGGCCCGCGCGTGGCGGTCCTGCTGCCGCAGACGTACATGAACGAGGCGGGCCGCTCGGTCGGCCCCGCACGCGGGACCTACAAGCTCCCGCTCGAGCGGGTGCTCGTGATCCACGACGAGATCGACCTGCCGTTCGGCGAGGTGCGAACCCGCGTCGGTGGTGGCCTTGCCGGCCACAACGGCCTGAAGTCGCTGAAGGCCGAGCTCGGGGGACCGGACTTCGCGCGCGTGCGCATCGGCGTCGGACGGCCCGACTCGACCGATCCCGAGATCGTCGTCGCCTACGTGCTCGGCGCGTTCAGGCAGTCCAAGGCGCAGGTCGCCGCGCTCGTCGACGACGCCGCGCGCGCGGCCGAGGCGATCGTGCTCGGCGAGCGGGAGCCGTGACGCGCCCGCGCCTAGCGGCATTAGGCTCACCCGGATGGATCCCCGCTATGACGTGCTCGAGGATGCCGCCCGACTGGGCCGAGCATTCGTCGACTCGCTGGACGGGCGCGCGGTCGGGGCCAAGGCCACGCTGGACGAGCTGCGCGGGCGCCTGGAACGCGAGCTGACCGACGCGGGCGAGGACCCGCGGACGGTCATCGCCGAGCTCGCCGCCGACGCCGAACCGGGCCTCACGGCGTCAGCCGGTCCGCGCTACTTCGGCTTCGTCATCGGCGGTTCGCTGCCGGCGGCGGTCGCCGCCGACTGGCTCGTCTCGGCCTGGGACCAGAACACCGGCGGCACGATCGCCGCGCCTGCGGCCGCCGTCGCCGAGGCCGTCGCGGCCGACTGGGTGCGCGAGCTGCTCGGGCTGCCCGCGTCGAGCGGCGTCGGCTTCGTCACGGGCTGCCAGATGGCGCACGTCACGTGCCTGGCCGCGGCACGCCATGCCGTGCTCGCCGCCGCCGGCTGGAACGTCGAGGCCGACGGGCTGCAGGGCGCGCCTGTGGTGCGGGTCCTCGCCGGTGCCCAGGCGCACGTCACGATCGCGCGTGCCTGCCGGATCCTCGGCCTCGGCGCCGAGCGCATTTGCGTCGTGCCGGCCGACGACGACGGGCGGATGCTCGCCGCCGACCTCGGCGCGATCCTGCGCGAGCACGACGGTCCGCAGATCGTCTGTGCGCAGGCCGGCAACGTCAACAGCGGCGCCTTCGACCCGCTCGCCGAGATCATCGCGGCCTGCCGCGAGCACGGCGCGTGGTGCCATGTCGACGGCGCCTTCGGGCTCTGGGCCGCGGTCAGCCCGTCACGCCGCCACCTGGTCGACGGCTTCCGCGAGGCCGACTCCTGGGCCACCGACGGCCACAAGTGGCTCAACGTCCCCTACGACTGCGGGATCGCGATCGTCGCCGATGCCGCCAAGCAGCGCGGGGCGATGGCATCGACCGCCGATTACATCCCGCCGAACGAGAGCGACGTCCTCTGGGGCCTCGAGGCGACGCCCGAGTTCTCACGCCGCGCGCGTGGTGTGCCGCTCTACGCCGCCCTGCGTTCGCTGGGGCGCGCCGGCCTCACCGATCTCGTCGACGGCTGCTGCGAGCATGCGCAGCGGATCGCCGCGCGGCTGGACGCCGACGACGGCGTCGAGATCCTCAACGACGTGGTGCTCAACCAGGTGCTCGTGCGCTTCGCCGACAGCGACGAGGTGACCAACGAGGTCATCGAGCGCGTCCAGCAGGAGGGAACCTGCTGGGCGAGCGGCAGCCGCTGGCACGGCAAGGCGGTGATGCGGATCTCGGTCAGCGGCTGGCAGACGACGGCCGCCGACGCCGATCGCTCGGCTGACGCGATGCTCTCCGCGCTGCGAGCTACGACGGCGGGCTGACGCCCGGCCCGTCGGCCTCGAGCGCGGGGCCGACGAGGATGATCGTGTGCCGGTCCAGGTCGCGCGCGGCGATCGTCGCGGCGAGCTCGTCGAGGCGACACGTAAGCACGACCTCCTGCGGCCACGTCACGCGGTGGGCGATGGCGCAGCGCGCGCCCGCCTCATAGCCGCCGGCGATCAGCTCGCGCTGCAGCTCCTCCGCCCGCTCGCCGACCATGAACAGCGCCATCGTGGCGCCGTGGCGGGCGAGCTCGCGCACCGGCACCGGGTCGCCGCGGCCCTGCGAGAGGATCAGCGGCCGCGACGACTGCGGCGCGATGGTGAGCTCGATCTCCAGCGCCGCCGCGGCCGCGAACAGCGACGTGACGCCCGGGACGAGCTCGTAGTCCAGGCCGCGCTCGCGCGCGGCGCGGACCTCGTCGCGGACCGAGCCGTAGAGCGACGGCTCGCCCCAGAGCAGCCGCGCGACCACGAGACCCTCCTGCGCCGCGCGGTCGTAGACGGCGTGGATGTCGGCCATCTCCGCGGGCGGCCACGACACGAGCTCGGCCTCCGCGCGCGCGTGCTCCTCGACGACGCCGTCGGTCATCAGCGCCTTGCCCCAGACCACGACGTCGGCCGCGGCCAACGCCCGCGCGGCGCGTACCGTCAGCAGGTCGGCCGCGCCGGGGCCGGCCCCGAGGAACCACAGCTTGCCGGCGTTGAGAGAGTCCGACATGGCGCGCCTCCCGGGTTGCGTGCTGCGCACCTTCGCAGAAACCCGCCGACCTACACTTGGTGGCGCCCCGGCCGCGCTGTCAGCGCGGTCGCTTCGCCTGCCATGTCCCTGCGCCCGCTGCTCTCCCACCTCACCGATGCCGACGACGGCGCCACGCTCGCGCGCGTCGGCGGCGCCGCGTTCGTCTCGACTTCACTGCGGCCCTACGTGCTCGCGGCGCTGGCCGACGAGGACCGCGCGCGGCCCGCGCTCGTCGTCGCGGGCGACGACCGCCAGGCACGCGATCTCGCCGCCGACCTGCGCGCCTGGCTGCTCCCGCGGCCGGTGCGCTTCTATCCGAGCCGCGGCGTCGCCTACGAGTCGCACCTGACGCCGCCGCCGCACCTCGTCGGCCTGCGCGTGGCGGCGCTCGACGCGCTGCTCGCCGACGACGACCTCGACACCGCGGAGGGAGCGCCCGTCGTCGTGGTATCGGCGGTCGCGCTGAGCGAGAAGGTGCCCGACCCCGCGCTGCGGCCACGCTCCTTTCGCCTGCGCGTCGGCGAGCTGCTGGACCTCGACGAGTGCATGGCCGAGCTCGTCGCGGCCGGCTACGAGCGCGTCGACCAGGTTTCCGAGCGCGGCCAGTTCGCCGCGCGCGGCGGCCTGCTCGACATCTACCCGGCGACCGAGGAACGCGCCGTGCGGGTGGACATGTTCGACGTCGAGATCGAGTCGCTGCGCTGGTTCTCGACGTTCACGCAGCGCTCGCTCGGCGAGGCGCAGGAGGTCGAGATCGCACCCGCCGCCGAGCTCGCGGCCGAGCACCGCGAGCTGGCCGAGATGGCGGCGCTCGAGGCAGAGGACGAGCGGCCCGACATCGCCGAGCTGCTGCCCGTCGAGCGATTCGCGGCGTTCCTCGACCTCGCGCCCGCGGCCGCCGTGCTGATCGGCGCCGAGGAGGAGATCAAGCCCGCGCTCGACGACCACTGGCAGGACGTCTGCGCCGCCTTCCACGACGCCGACGCCCACCACCTCTACGTCGCGCCCGCGCAGATCAGCGCGGCGCTCGACGCCCGCGCGCACGTGCGCCTGTCCTCCTACGACGCCGACCAGCCGCTGCAGTTTCGCGCGCAGGCCCCTGACCTCGCCGCGCGCTCGCTCAAGGAGGCCGAGCCCGAGCTCGAGAAGCTCGTGCGCTCCGGCTACCGCACGGTCGTCACGTGGCCGCAGCGCGGGGAGGGCGAGCGGGCCGCGTATAACCTCGCGCGGCTGAAGTCCTCGTGGCTGGGGGAGGGCGACGGGGGTACAGGCTGGGATCACGACAACCCGCTGCGCTTCGCGCACGTCAACCTGCGCGACGGCTTCATCGCCGCGGGGCTGAAGCTCGCCGTCCTGCCCGAGCACCGGCTGTTTCGCCGGCGCCGAGAGCGGTACATCGCCGGTGGGCGTTCTTCTCGCGACATCCACGCTCGCCGCCGCGGCGCGCTGCGCTCGTTCGCCGACCTGCGCACCGGCGACATCGTGGTCCACGAGGACCACGGCATCGCCCGCTTTGCGGGCTTCGAGACGAAGACCGTCGCCGGCGTCACGCGCGACTACCTCTACCTCGAGTACCACGGCGACGACCGCGTCTTCGTGCCGAGCGACCAGCTTGCGAAGATCAGCCGCTACGTCGGCGCGACGGGCGGCGGCTCGGCGCCGACGCTGTCAAAGCTCGGCGGCAAGGCGTGGGACCGCCTCAAGGCGCGCGCCCGCCGCGCGGCGCAGGAGCTCGCCGGCGAGCTGCTCAACCTCTACGCCGAGCGGCGCCGGCGGACGGGCCTCGCCTACCCGCCCGACAGCGACTGGCTGCGCACGTTCGAGGCCGCCTTCCCCTACAACGAGACCGCCGACCAGGCCGAAGCGATCGAGCTCGTCAAGACCGACATGGAGTCCGAGCGGCCGATGGACCGCCTGATCTGCGGCGACGTCGGCTTCGGCAAGACCGAGGTCGCGCTGCGGGCCGCCTTCAAGGCCGCCGACGCCGGCAAGCAGGTGCTCATGCTCGTGCCGACGACGATCCTCGCCCAGCAGCACTACGGCACCTTCACCGAGCGCCTGAAGGACTACCCGTTCACGATCGCGCACGTCAGCCGCTTCCGCTCGCCCGCCGATCAGAAGCAGGCGATCGAGGGCTTTCAGTCCGGAGCCGTCGACATCCTGATCGGCACCCATCGCGTGCTGTCGCGCGACGTGCGCGCCAGGGAGCTCGGGCTGATCATCGTCGACGAGGAGCAGCGCTTCGGCGTCAAGCAGAAGGAGCTGCTGCGCCAGCTGAAGCTGCGCGTCGACGTCATCTCGATGAGCGCGACGCCGATCCCGCGCACGCTGCAGATGTCGCTCGCCGGGCTGCGGGACATCTCTGTCATCAACACGCCGCCGGAGGGCCGCCGGCCGGTCAAGACCTACGTCGGCGAGTACGACGAGGAGCTCGTCAAGCAGGCGCTGCAGCGCGAGCACGCGCGCGGTGGCCAGGCGTTCTTCCTGCACAACCGCGTCGAGACGATCGACGAGACGGCGGAGCGCCTGCGCGGGCTGTGCCCGGCCATGCGCTTCGAGGTCGCGCACGGGCAGATGGACGAGCACGAGCTCGAGAACCGCATGTTGTCGTTTCTGCGCGGCGAGGCCGACGTGCTCGTCTGCACGAGCATCATCGAGTCGGGCATCGACATCCCGCAGGCCAACACGCTGATCGTCGACCGCGCCGACGTCTTCGGCCTGTCGCAGCTCTACCAGATCCGCGGGCGCGTCGGCCGCGCGCGCGAGCGCGCCTACGCGTACCTCTTGTACTCCAGCGCCGCCACGCTGACGCCCGAGGCCGCGCACCGGCTCGCCGCGCTCAGCGATTACACCGAGCTCGGCGCCGGCTTCAAGATCGCGATGCGCGACCTCGAGCTGCGCGGCGCGGGCAACCTGCTCGGCGACGAGCAGTCCGGCCACGTCGCGGCGCTCGGCTTCGAGCTGTACATGCAGATGCTCGACGAGGCGGTCGCCGAGGCCGAGCGCGTGGATTCCGAGCGCGAGGGACGAGCGGGCTTCGAGACGCCGGAGCCCGTCCGCCTGGACGTCAACGTCGACGCCTACGTGCCGGCCGACTACATCCCGTACGAGCAGGCCAAGATCGACGTGCACCGGCGCATCGCGGGCGCCGTCGACGTCGCCGACCTCGAACTGCTGCGCGACGAGCTCGGCGACCGCTTCGGCGACCTGCCGCAGCCGATGTCGAACCTCATCGACCTGCAACGCGCGCGGATCAAGCTCGGCCAGGCCGGCGCGACCGCGGTCTCCTTCCGCGGCGGGCGCCTGGCGGTGACGCCGATCGAGCTTGATTCGATGCGCGCCAAGCGTGTGCGCGCCGAGATCCCGGGGGCCCTGTACGAATCCGGCAAGAGCCAGCTTTCGGTGCGCGTGCCCGACGATCCTGAGCAGCGCTTCCCCGCGGTCGTGCGCGCGGCGGAGGTTCTGCTGGCCGTCACGCGCGAAGCCGCGTAGGCCGCGGCTGCTGGTTGCAGCGCCGTATGAAGGCCAGATGAAGCGCGTGTATGAAGCCTGTATGAAGCGTGCCGCGACTGCGCAGCGGCGCGCGTACGTTCGCTACAGTCGGCGCCGTGCGCAAAAAGATTCGTTCCCTCCCGGCGCTAGGCGCCTTTTTTGTGGTTGTGCTCGTCCTCGCGGCCTGCGGCGACTCGGTCCCCGGCAATTCGGTCGCCAGCGTCGACGGCGAGACGATCACCCGCAACGACTTCACGCACTGGCTCGGCATCGCCGCCTCGACCAGCCAGCCGCAGGGCTCAGCCAAGGTCGCGTACGCGCCGCCGCAGTACACCGCCTGCGTCGCAAACAAGAAGAAGACCGCGCCTAAGCCCGCCAAGGGCCAGCCGCAGCAGACAGACGCGCAGTTCAAGGCCCAGTGCAAGCAGGAGTACGAGGGTCTGCGCGATCAGGTCATGCAGTTCCTCATCCTCGAGAAATGGGTCAACGGGGAGGCCGAGGACCAGGGCGTCGAGCTCTCCGCCAAGGAGGCCGAGACGGAGTTCGACAAAGCCGTCAAGAGCTCGTTTCCGAAGACCAAGGACTTCCAGGACTTCCTCAAGCAGTCCGGGATGACGCTCAACGACGCGAAGTTCCAGGTCCGCTTCAGCACCGTCTACACGAAGCTGCGCGAGAAGGCCGCCAAGAACGCGCCGAAGGTCACCGACAAGGCCATCGCCGACTTCTACGACAAGAACAAGGCGCGCTTCGCGACGCCCGCCACCCGCGACCTGCGCGTGGTCCTCACGAAGGACCAGGCCAAGGCCCAGCAGGCCAAGCAGGCGCTTCAGTCCGGCCAGAGCTGGACCACCGTCGCCAAGAAGTTCTCGATCGACCAGGCCTCCAAGAACCAGGGCGGGTCGCTGCTCGGCATCGCCAAGGGCACGCAGGAGAAGTCCTTCGACGACGCGATCTTCGCCGCTCAGAAGGGCCAGCTCACGGGCCCGGTCAAGACGCAGTTCGGCTACTACGTCTTTCAGGTGCAGAAGATCACCGCGGCCAAGCAGCAGTCGCTGAAGCAGGCGACCCCGGCGATCAAGCAGCAGCTCGACGCGCAGAACAAGCAGAAGGCCGACGACGAGTTCAACGAGGCGCTGCGCAAGAAGTGGAAGGCGCGCACGAACTGCGCCGACGCGTACGTCATGTCGCAGTGCAAGAACGCGCCGAAGCCGAAGACGAACACGACGGCTCCGGCGGGCGCTCAGCAGCAGGCACCTCCGCAGCAGCAGGCACCTCCGCAGCAGGCACCTCCGCAGCAGCCGCAGCAGCCCCAGGGCTGAGCCGGCGCGCGGCGGATCGTGTCCGCGCCGGACGAGATCACCGCGGCGCTTGGGCGCCTCGACGCGCTCACGCGCCGCCTGCGCGCGGAGTGTCCGTGGGATCGCGAGCAGGATGAGCGCTCGATCGTGCCGCACACGGTCGAGGAGGCCTACGAGCTTGCCGACGCGGCGATCAGCGGCGACGACGCCAAGCTGCTCGACGAGCTCGGCGACGTGCTCTTTCAGGTCCATTTCCTGTCGCTGCTGCTCGAGGAGCGCGGGGCCGGGGATCTGGGCGCCGTCGCCGAGCACTGCCGCCAGAAGCTGATCCGCCGCCACCCGCACGTGTTCGGCGACGTCGAGGCGCAGTCGGCCGGCGAGGTCCTGCGCAACTGGGACCAGATCAAGGCGACGGAGGCCGGCCGCGAGGGGGGCATCTTCGGCGAGGTGCCGGAGAACCTGCCCGCGCTGCTCTACGCGCGCAAGGTGCAGCGGCGCGCCGCCACGGCCGGGCTGCTCCAGCGCGCGCCGGAGCCGGAGCCCGGCGCCGATCGCGGCGCGGCATTCGAGGAGATCGGCGAGCGGCTGCTGGACGTCGTCGACGATGCCCGCCGGCTGCGCGTCGACCCCGAGCTTGCCCTGCGCGCCGCCGCGCAGCGCTTCCGCGACCGCCTGGAGCACCACGCGGTGCAACCCCAAGGAGACCCATGAGCCAGATCGGACACGTTCACGCCCGCCAGATCCTCGACAGCCGCGGCAACCCGACCGTCGAGGTCGACGTCGCGCTGAGCTCGGGGGCGACAGGCCGCGCGGCCGTTCCGTCCGGCGCCTCGACCGGGGAGTTCGAGGCCACCGAGCTGCGCGACGGCGGCGACGCCTACGGCGGCAAGGGCGTGACGACCGCCGTCGCGAATGTCAACGGCGAGATCGCCGATGCGATCAAGGGAGCGGATGCAGCCGAGCAGGGGGCCCTCGACCGCGCGCTGATCGAGCTCGACGGTACCGCGAACAAGTCACGTCTCGGCGCCAACGCGATCCTCGGCGTGTCGCTTGCGGTGGCGCAGGCGGCGGCCGCCGACGCGGGCCTTGCGCTGTGGCGCCACCTCGGCGGAGCGGACGCGCGCGTCCTGCCCGTGCCGATGATGAACGTCCTCAACGGCGGCGCCCACGCCGACAACAAGGTCGACTTCCAGGAGTTCATGGTCGTTCCCGCGGGCGCGGCCTCGTTCTCCGAGTGCCTGCGGATGGGCGCGGAGGTCTTCCACGCGTTGAAGAAGACGCTGCACGACGCCGGCCTTGGCACCGCGGGCGGCGACGAGGGCGGCTTCGCGCCCGACCTGGGCTCCAACGAGGACGCGCTGCGGATGCTCGTCAAGGGCATCGAGGCCGCCGGCTACGGGCCCGGCGAGGACGTCTTCATCGCGCTCGATCCGGCGACGAGCGAGATCTTCGACGATGGCTCCTACGCGCTCGAGCACGAGGGGCGCTCGCTGAATCCCGGCGAGATGGCCGAGTACTGGGCCGACCTCTGCGCGCGCTACCCGATCGTCTCGATCGAGGACGGCATGGACGAGAACGACTGGGACGGCTGGAAGACGCTGACCGAGGCGATCGGCGACCGCGTCCAGCTCGTCGGCGACGACCTCTTCGTCACGAACACGCAGCGGCTGACACGCGGCATCGAGGCGGGCGTCGGCAACTCGATCCTCGTCAAGGTCAACCAGATCGGCACGCTGACCGAGACGCTCGACGCGATCGCGATGGCGCGCGCGGCCGGCTACACCGCCGTCATGTCACACCGCTCCGGCGAGACCGAGGACACCACGATCGCCGACCTCGCCGTCGCGACCGGGTGCGGGCAGATCAAGACGGGTGCGCCGTCGCGCTCAGACCGCGTCGCGAAGTACAACCAGCTGTTGCGCATCGAGGAGGCGCTCGGCGACGCCGCCGAGTTCCCCGGCCGCAGCGTGCTGCGCGGATAGTCGCGCCGCCGCGTCGGGGCGAAACCATCAGCGGGAGGAGTCCGCGCGCGCGCGCCGAACCCGCACCCCATGACCGACTTCGCGCCGCACGTGCGCTGGGACCGGATCGGTCGGCTCGCGCTGCTGTTCGTCGGGCTGCTGCTGATCTACCTCTACATCAATCCCGCGCGCACCTACCTCGCGACCTGGCAGGAGGCGCGCACGAAGCGCGCCGAGGTCTCGCAGCTGCAGCGCGAACACGCAGAGCTCGTCCGGCGCTCGCGCGCGCTGCGCGCCGACGGCAGCATCGAGACCGAGGCGCGGCGCCTGGGCATGGTCAAGCGCGACGAGCGCGCCTACGTCATCCGCGGGCTGCCCGCCGAGTAGCGGTCGTCCGCGTCGACCGCTCATGAGGTCTCGCACGGCCGGGTAGCCTGCCCGCCGGTGCTGACGAGCTTCGAGACGGCGCTGGGCCAGTGGCGCGAGGGGGAGCGCCGGATGGCCGGTGCGCCGCTCGAGCACCGCGCGGCGCTCGAGGACGTCGTGGGCCGGATCGTTGCAGAGCTGCGCAAGCGCCTGGGGGGGACGTTCACGACCGACGAGCTGACCGAGCTCTACGAGCGCGGGACGGACTGGTGCACCGATCTCGCCACCGCGGTCGCGCCCGACGCGCCGTGGGCCTGGGATGCGCGGACCGTCGCCGACGCGGCGTTTCTGCGCTACGTGCGCGACGCGCGCGACTTCGCCGGCGGCCGGCGCACCGAGCCGTAGGGCGCCGCTGTGGCCGGCGATCTGCTCGTGCGCGCGCCGCTCCCACGCGACCGCGCTCGAAGTCTGGGTCCTCAGTCCTCGCCGTCGGCACCGGCGCGGCGAATCACGATCTGGTCCTCCTCGACCGTGACCTCGACGGGACGGTGGCCGGCCCAGTGCTCGGCGTAGATCGCGTTGTCGGCGACGGCCGGGTCGAGCCACAGGCCGTAGCCCTCCTCGCCGTGGTCGAACGTGCCCTCGAGCGCCTCGGCCGTGGAGCGGGCGCGCCCGCGACCACCGCGGCGCCCGCGCCTGCGCGGTGCCGGCTTGGCGTCGCCGTCGGCGTCGGCCTCCTCGTCCTCGCCCGCCTCCGCGCGGCGGAGCTTCTCGGCCTCCTCCTCGGCGAGTCGCGCGGCCTCCGCCTCGATGCGTTCGGCTTCGGCCGCTTCCAGCTCCGCCGCGACCAGCGCGTCATCCTCGGCCCGCAGGTCGATCTCGTCGTCGAAGTCGGCCACGGCCTCCCCCGTGTCCGGGTCGGCGGGCGCAAGGTCGTTGTCCTTCTTGAAGGTCTCGATCTGCTGGACTGTCGCCTCGAGCTGATGGGCGATCCAGGCATCGGTGCGGCCCTGGCGCACCCAACCTCGGATTTGGTTGAGATGCGGGCGCAATGAGCGGCGTGCCATGGGCGCGGACCTTACAAGAACGCGCCGGACGGCCGATCTGGCACGATAGGAACTCCACGACGATTGCTGGACTTCGGCCGGTTGTGTTTGCCGTGGCAACCTGCTTGAGTTGACGCGGCGACAAGGAGGGTGGCCAATCCATGCTGGTCCTGACACGCAAGTCCAACCAGAGCATCATGATCGGGGACGAGATCGAGATCTCCGTCCTGTCGATCATGGGCGAGAAAGTCCGGATCGGCATCCAGGCCCCGCGGGACATCCCGGTGTTTCGCAAGGAGGTCTACCTGGAGATCCAGGCCGAGCGCGGCGAGGTCACCGCCGGCGGCGACGTCGACGCGGCACTGCGCAAGCTCAGCTCGTAGGCCTCGCCGCGGTGCGGCCTTAGCCCATCACGTAGGCGAGCGTGTGGAACATCGCGATCGTCACGATGACCGCCGTCGCGACGATCATCAGCACGAGCAGGACGAAGCGTGCCGTGCCGCGCTTGTGCACCTTCTCCAGGGAGCGCTGGCGTGATCGCAGGACAGCCTTGCGTCGCAACGTCTCGCGACGGGCGCGATCGGTGTGGGTCTCCTCGACGAAGGCGCGTTCGAATTCGTCGAGCGACTGGCGCATCTTGGTTGCCATGCGTTACAGAGGTTAGCCGACATCGGCGCCGCTCAGCACGCTGACCACAGGCCGCGGCCGTGCTCGCGCGCGCGCCGGGCGAGGTCGGCGAAGCGGTCTGCGAAGCGCACGTCGGGCGCGATCGTGAGCGGCTGGGCGAAGCCCAGGCGGGCGAGTTCGGCGTTGACGAACAGCCCGTCGCGCACGCGGTAGACGTAGGCCAGCAAGCGCCCGTAGCGATCGCGCTCCTCGACGTCGCGCACGAGCCGAACGCGCTCGCCGGCGACGAGCTGCGCGTTGAAGTCCGCGGCCTTCTGGCCGTAGCACTCCACACCCTTGGTCGGATGCTTCGTCTCGGGGGTGTCGACGCCGATGTAGCGCACCTTCTCGCGCGTGGCGCCGACCTGTACGTGGATGGTGTCGCCGTCGACGACCCTCACGACACGGCCGCCACGGCCGTCGCCTGCAGCCGGATCGTCGCCGCTTTCCAGCACGTCACCCGCGGTCGCTGCGCCGGCGCCGGCGGCGACGGCGATCAGCAGCAGGACGAGGAGCGGGCGGCGCGACATGGCCGTCAGACCCTACGAGCGCAACAACCGTCATGCAGGATCCGTTTCATCACCGATGCGAAGCCGAGGCCACTACGCCGCGTTGTGCGTGTATTTCGTGACGGTTACCGTGGCCGCGCTGGTCGCTGCACCGGGCGGTGCGCACGCGCGCGACACGCTCGCGCCGGCCGGAGCGCCGGATCACTGGCTGCCGCGCGAGGACTGGGTCAGGCGCCACTGGCTGCCGTTCGACGAGTACGCGCTGCGCGCCGAGCTCGGCCTGCGCGGACGCGACCTGGAGGCCTACCTGTTCGACGATCGCCGCACGCTGGCGGCGCTCGCCGCGGCGAAAGGGCTCGCGCTCGAGCCGCTCGTCGACCGGTTGATGGAGCCGATCCGCGCGCGCTCCTCGCCCGCGCACTTCGCGCTCATGCGCGACCGCGCGCGTCGCGTGCTGACGCAGGGTCACCTTGCCCAGCACCAGTTCTTCCACGATTACCACTACCTCGCGGTGCGCGAGAACGCGCGCACCCTGTTCGGCCTCGCGCCGCGCGCCTACTGGCACGAGCGGCTGATCGGCCGCACGCCGCTGCAGATCGCGCGCGGCGAACGCCGCACGCGCGCAGAGCTGAGCGCGGGCCTCGACGTGCTCTTCAGGCAGGACATGATCGACGGCGCGGCGACGGGCCGCGACGATCCCGAAGAGGCGCAGATCATGCTCGAGCGACGGCGCCGCCACCGCGCCTGCTGGCTGACTCGTCCGATCCCCGGAAGCGATGGCGCCCATCCCTACGCCGCGCAGCACGGTCTGCGCGGGCGGATCAAGCTGCCGCGCACGGTCGCGCAACTGCGCGCCGACGAGCGCCTGATCGAGCGCTACCGGCAAGGCTTGCCGCGCAGCTGCTGGAAGCGCCCGCCGCCGTGGCGCGGGCCGCGGGTCGCTCCGCAGCCGCCCGAGCCTGCAACCCTGCGGCGCGCGTCCGCGCCCGGCTACGTCTGCGAGCTGGCGACGGGCAGCGCCCCGGCCGCGCGATCGTGATCTCGTAGGCGGGGGGTCCTGGATCGTTCACCAGCGCGACGACGCCGTCCGGGACGCGCGGGAACGGCCCTACCGCCCGAGCAGTCCGCGCGTCGATGCGCCACGCGGATGGATACGCTGCGCCGCGATGCGCGCGAACTTCACCGGGCCGAGCTACACGGTCGGCATCGAGGAAGAGCTCATGATCGTCGACGCCAAGAGCTACGCGCTCGTCAACGCGATCGAGTCGCTGCTCGAGGACGCCGGCGCCGCGAACGTCGAGCGCGAGGACGGCGAGATCAAGCCCGAGCTCATGGAGTCGGTGCTCGAGATCGCGACGAAGCCGTGCGCGGACGTCGTCGAGGCCGGCGACCAGCTGCGTTCGCTGCGCCAGAACGTGCGCGAGACGGCCGCCGCGCGCGGCCTCTCGATCGGCTCGGCCGGCACGCACCCGTTCGCGATGTGGGAGGACCAGCGGATCGTCAGGCGCCCGCGCTATCGCGACCTCATCTCGGCGCTGCGCTTCGTCGCACGCCAGGAGCTGATCTTCGGCATGCACGTGCACATCGGCCTCGACGATGCCGACAAGGCGATCCACGTCGCCAACGGGATGCGGGTGCACGTCCCGGTGCTGCTCGCCCTCAGCGCCAACTCGCCGTTCTGGCGCGGCGACCGCACCGGGCTCGCGTCGACGCGGATGCCGATCTTCCGCCAGTTTCCGCGCGTCGGCATGCCGCCCGCGTACCGCGACTGGGAGGACTGGGAGCGCCAGGTCGCGTTCATGGTGCGCAGCGGCGTGATGGAGGACTACACCTACCTCTGGTACGACGTGCGCCCGCACCCGAACCTCGGCACGGTCGAGATCCGCGCCTGCGACTCGCAGACGCGCGTCGAGCACACGGTCGCGCTGGCAGCGCTGATCCAGGCGATGGTGCACGAGCTCGCCGAGCACTTCGACGCCGGCAAGAAGCTCAGCGAGTACCCCTGGCAGATGCTCGACGAGAACAGGTGGCTCGCCGCCCGCCACGGCCTCGACGGCGAGATCGTCGACCTGCCCGGCAACGACCGCGTCACGACGAAGGCGCTCGCCAGGCGCCTGCTCGAGCGGCTCGAGCCGCACGCCCAGCAGCTCGGCGGGGCCGGCCCCCTGGACGGCATCCGCGACCTGCTCGAGCGCGGCAACGGCGCCGCGCGCCAGTGCGTCGTCTACGAGGCCAACACCGACCTCAACGAGGTCATGGACGAGATCCTCGCGGCGACGGCGCTGTAGTGCCGAGCGGCTGCGCCGACTCCTGTGCCGCCGCGTTCGGGCCGATCGCCCGTGAAAAGCGCCACGTGGATGCGGCCGGCATGCCGGGATTGACGGTTCTTCGACGGGTGCCCGCAGCCGGTCCCTAGAATCGGTTGAGATGTCGTCCCCGGACCTCTTCGTGGTGTGCAAGAACTGTCAGGCGGAGGTCAGCCCGTACATCACGGAGTGCCCGTACTGCGGCACGCGGCTGCGCAAGCGCGCGCCGCGCATCGAGCGACCCGACGCGCCTGCCAAGCCGGGCAACCGGTCCAAGCGCGGCCCGCGCGTCGGCGGCCGAAGCCGCGAGCACGCCAAGGCGAGGCCAAAGCAGGACAAGGCCGCGTCGCGTCTGGGCAAGCTGCGCAGCGGTGAGATCCCAGGGATCCGCGGGGAGGACCACGGCCGCCCGTACGCGACGATGGTGCTCGTCGCACTGTCGTTCGGGTTGTGGCTGTCGCTCGCGTTCTACGTGCGCTCGGACTTCGCGATCAACGCGGTCGGCGGCGACCCGTGGCGCTTCTTCACCGCCTCGCTGCTCAACGACGGGACGGCCGCGCAGTTCGCCGCCGCGGTCGGGATCGGGCTCTTCGGCTGGCTCATCGAACGGCGCCGGGGACCGATCGCCGTCGTGCTGCTGTTCTTGCTCTGCGGACCCGGCGCGCTCGCCGCGGCGGCGGCGATCGACGTCGAGTCGCTCGTGTTCGGCTCGCATGGCGCGGCGCTCGGTCTGCTCTGCGCGTGGGTCGTCCCCGTCCTGCTCGAGCGCGGCGGTGACGACGGCGACGACGACGCTGACCTGCTCGGTGTGCTCGTCATCTCCGCGGTGCTGCTGCTCGTGCCGCTGCTCTCGCAGGGCAGCGCCATCGCAGGCGTACTCGGCGCCGCGTTCGGAGCGGTCGTCGGACTCGGCTTCGCCGCCGCCGCGCGCTCGCGCGCATGAGCGCGGAGCAGTACAGCGCCGAAGAGGTCGACGCCGCCGTCGAGGCGCTGTCTGATCCGGAGCGCTTCGGGCACGCGCAGGAGGTCGTGACCCACGCCGCGCCCGGACTGCAGCGCGTGCTCGGCGCAGCGCTGCAGCAGGGCGGCTGGTTTGATCAGGCGCATGACGCGCAGCTCGCCGCGGCGGCGGCGACCGACGATCCGTCCGAGCGTGTCGCAGCCGTGCAGGCGCTCGTCGAGGAGGAGACGCGCCTCGGCATGCTCGTCGGCGTGTCGGTCGGCTTCGAGCTTGCGCGGGAGCTTGCCGCGCGGCGCAACAACCGGGAAGGAAGCGAGGGATGACACACGCGATCGTGCTCGTCGAAGCCGAGCGGGACGTGATGTCGACGCTCGGCGGAGCGCTGGCGGAGGTCGAGGGCGTCCGCGAGGCGTACTCGGTCACCGGCGAGTGGGACTTCGTCTGCATCGTGCACGTCAAGCGCCACGAGGACCTGGCGAACGTCGTGACGAGCCAGATCTCGTCGATGCACGGCGTCGCGCGCACCCACACGATGGTCGCCTTCGAGGCGTTCTCGAGCCACGACCTGGAGACGATGTTCTCGATCGGCGAGTAGTCGTGCCCGTGATCAAGGCCGAGTACGGTCCCACGCTCCCGCAACTGCTCGCACCCCGCCCGCCGGCCGTGCGCGCCGGCGCCGCCGCGCTCGCGGGCGCGATCCTGCTCGCCGCGGCGCTCATCGCGCTCACCTCGCGCGCCGACGCGACCGAGGTGCTCGTCCGCGCACCGGTGACGTTCAACCTCATCCACGGCAAGCAGTGGGATCCGGTCCAGCGGCGCGGCGCGCTCGTCGCGCTGCGCAACACCGGCAAGGGCGGGTTGTTCCTGGACGCCTACACGATCCGCGAGCTGCGGCTACCGTCCTACCGCGGGGTCGTGAGCGGCACGCTGCCCGTCTACGCCGACAGCTATGTACGCCGCATCCGCGGGCGCTACAAGGCGTTCGAGCAGCTCGGCGAGGGTCGCGCGCGCATCAACAACGCGATCGGCTACGAAGTCACGTTCCGCGCCCGCCTCGGCACCCGCCGCCTCTACGGCCGCCACTATCTGCTCGTCGAGGAGGAGCCCGATGGGGTGCGCCGCGGCGTCGTCCTGGAGCTCGAGTCGACGCCGGCGGCGGGCACGCCCAGCGCCGTCGACATCGGCAACCATGGCGCGCTGAAGACGCCGCTGCGGTCCTTCCGCTTCGGCGAGTCCCGCGAGGGAGGAACGGCGTGATCGACTGGCAGGACTTCGAGAAGGTCGACATGCGCGTCGGCAGGATCGTCGCCGTCGAGGACTTCCCCGAGGCGCGAAAGCCGGCGTGGAAGCTGCGCATCGACTTCGGCCCAGAGATCGGCGAGAAGCGCTCGTCGGCGCAGATCACGAACTACGCGCGCGAGCAGCTGGAGGGCCGCCTCGTCGTCGCTGTCGTGAACTTCCCGCCGCGCCAGATCGGGCCGGTGCGTTCCGAGGTGCTCGTGCTCGGGGCCGTCGCCGACGAGCATCCGGTGCTGCTGCTCGAGCCCGACGAGGGCTCGCAGCCGGGCGATCGGGTCGCCTGAGCCAGGCTAAGCCGCCTGGACGCTAGGGGCGCAGCGGCATGCCGCCGGTGCCCGGAGCGGCCGCTGTCGCATCCGGATTGGGCTCCGCCGGCGCCGGCGGCGCGACGGCAGCCACCGGCGTCTGCGCAGCGGCGACGGGCGCCGTGACGGGCTCGTGCGGCGCCGCGGCGCCACCGGTCTGCGCGGGAGGCCCGGGCTTCTGGCTGAGCGTCGTCGTCTCCGTCACGCCCTGGACGGGAGCGGTCGGCGTCGCGGTCTCGGCCGGGCTCTTGGCCGGGACCGTAGTCGCGTTCGCGCCGGCGGTCTTCACTGGCTCGGCGGCGGCCTTCGAATCGGCGACGGGCGCGGACGCGGCGGGCTTCGTCGCCTTGTCGTCGTCATCGTCGGCGTCGGCGGGCGCGGGCTTGGCCGCTGCGGCGGCGGTCGGCTGCTGGGCAGCCGCGACGACCTCGGGAGCGACCGGCGCCGCGGGCGCGGGCGCGGCCGTCGCCGAGGCGGCGGCGCGCGGCGCGGACTTCGTCTGCACGTGCTTGACCTCGACGGCGCCCGCCGTGACGATCGCGGCGGCGGCCAGCGTGGCGGCGGTCTTCGTGGCGATCGTGCTGATGCCGGCCGACATCGCCGAGGTGCCGCCCGTGGCGGCGACCGTCGCCGCCGCGGCGCCGGCGGCGCCGCCGGCGCCCGCCGAGGCGGACATGCCGAACTGCGTCAGCAGCGCCTTCTTGAGCAGCAGCAGCGGCGCGACGGGAAACACGGCGGCCAGCGCCTTGTTCGTCGTGCGCAGCTGGGACTTGAAGCCCTGGCAGCGCTCGCAGCCGCGCACGTGGCGCCGGGCCGGAGCCGTTGAGCGTTGCAGGCCCTCGGCGACCTCGCCGAGCTCCTCGCGCACCTGCTCGCAGCTCAGGGTGCGCGCCTCGGCGGCCTCGGCGAGCGACACGCGCGCGCGCACGAGCAGCGACTTCACCGACGGGATCGTTGTCTCCATCGCCTCGGCGATCTGCTCGTAGGACAGCGCGTCGATCTCGCGCAGCAGCAGCGCCGTCTTCTGGGTCTCGGGCAGTTCCTGCACGTCGCCGACGAGCAGGCGGAAGTCCTCGCGCTTGTGCACCTTGTCGGCGGTCGTGACGCCGCCCTCGGAGAGGTGTACGTCCATCGAGTCGACGCCGATCGGCTGCACGCGGCGCAGGTGGTTCAACGAGCGGTTGCGCGCGATGCGGTACAGCCACGGGCGCACGTTGATCGGCCGGTCGTCGGCGAGGATCGCGTTGAACGACGCGGCAAAGACCTCCTGCAGGACGTCCTCTGCATCCTCGCGCGACCCGAGCATGTGTCGGCAGAAGGCCAGCAGGCGCGCCTGGTAGCGCGACACGAGCATCTCGAACGCGGCGTGGTTGCCGCGCCGCACGAGCGCGATCAGGCGCTCGTCGGATTGCAGGCGAAGCAGCGGCGTTGGGCCCCGCACGCCGACTGTGGCTGATCTGAGAGCTGTGGCTTCCACGGAGTTGGGGGTGGGCATTCGTGCCGTTGGTCGGTTGGAACCCCGCGCGCGGCGCGAAGTTCCGAGGTTTCTCGGCCAGCGCTCAGCCTAGCGGCCCGGCGGTCGCGCTTCGTGAGGATGCGGTGAGGATGCCCGGGGCGGGATTCGAACCCGCACGCTCTTGCGAGCAGCGGTTTTTAAGACCGCCTGCCTATGCCGTTCGGCTACCCGGGCGCGCGCGCAAATCCTACGCGCGCGCCCGGAAGCGCAGCCGTTACCTGCCGGTGTTCCTCAGGCCCTTCTTGAACGCCGCGTAGGCGGGGCGGGCCGCGCCGTCGGCGTCGACGAGGCCGGCGTCAAAGCCGTTGCAGCGTGCGGGCGTCGTGCCGAACCAGTTGTAGCTGTAGAGGCGCTCGACGTCTCTGTCGTAGGTCTTGATCATGTCGAACATGAACTTCGTGCGGCTGGCCTGGCGGCCGAGGTCGCAGCGGAACGCCCTGCCGAAGCTCGCGAGGCCGCCGGTCTCCGTGTACCAGAACTTCGCCCGCTTGTTCTTCTTGCGGACCGCCTTGATGATGCGGGCCGTGCCGGGGTACTTGTTGCTCGCCTTCTTGGCCGTGATGCGGCGGTTGACCTGGGAGTAGTTGTGGATCCCGATGACCTTCGCGCTGCGGCCCGCGGAACCGGCCGCCTTCATCCAGCTGGCGATGTACCGCTCCACGCCAGACTGGTCGAGCACGTCGAGCGCGACGATCTTGCAGTTCTTGCAGACGCTCTTGAAACTCTTGAAGAACTGGGCGGCGCGCTTGGGGTTGCGCGCCGTCGGCTGGGACTTGTGGTTGGCCTCGTTCCAGACGCCCCACTCGCTGACGCCCATGGGCTTGTAGCGCTGGACGAGCGCCTTGACCTTCGTCTTGTAGCTCGAGTTGCTCGGCAACGGGCGGCGCGGGATGGAGTTGATGTCATCGGTAGAGATGTGCATGAACACCTTCACGCCCGCCGCGCGGGCGGCACCGACGAACTCATCGGCGGACGCGAGCTGGTCGGGCTGGTCGATCGCGTTCCACTCGATGAAGTAGCGCGTCTTCTTGATGTTCAGCGCCTTCCAGTTGGCGTCGGCGAACATCGCGGGACTCTGGTCGCCGATGCCGACGGCGACCTTGATCTTCGCTGCCGACGTCGACACCGGACCGGCGACGACGAGCCCGAGGGCGATGAGCAGCATGGGGAGCAAACGGCGGTTCACGAGAGGGTCGCTTCCTTTCAGCGGGGGTTCTAAGACCACATCGGCACGAACGGGCGAGTTCTGGAGCCTAACCCGGCGGCCGGACCCGCGTTGCGCTTTCTCACGGAACTCTGGCGGGACGCTATGCGGCGCGCACGCCGCGCGCGGCACTCGCGCAGACGCCGTCGAGCACGACCTTGGCGAGGCGCTCGTCGCCCGTGATGCTGAGCGCGCCGCGGTCTGCCTCGGGCCCGAGCGCGTCGATCCAGTCGGCTTCGCTGCCGGCGATGCGGGCGCCGGCGTCGGGCGCATCCTGCTCGGCGATCGTCGTCGCTCCGCGCTTGACGGTGATCGCGTAGGTGCGCGTGCTGCCGTCCGGACGCGCGACGGCGAGTTGTGCCGTGCCCGACAGGGCGTGGGGCGCGTTGACGAGCCCGGGCGCGACGCGCAGGATCGCGCCGATGTCGATCGCCTCCCCGTCGCGGGGCGCCGTCCAGGCCCAGTCATAGCCCCAGCGCGCAAGCGCCCCGAGCACGGGCAGCAGTGCGCGCGAGCGCTGCGTGAGCTCGTAGTCGACGCGCGGCGGGACCTCGCGGTAGCGCTGGCGCGTCAGCAGGCCGTCCGCGACCATGCGGTTCAGGCGCGAGCGCAGTTGCTCGGTGGAGATTCCGGGCAGCACGCGCTGAAGCTCCACGAATCGCCTGGGCCCCGGCGCCAGATCGCGCACGATGAGCAGCGTCCACTTGTCTCCGACGAGGTCGAGGGCGCGGGCGTCGGGCGCCCACTGGTGGTAGGGATGGCGCTTCGGGGGTGGCGTGGCTGGCATGAGATGTCGGATGTCGGCAGCGGCGTGGCGCTCCTGCGGACCGTTTCGCAGATTAGTCGTGCACCCACGCACCGGAAGGGGGTGCGCCTGTTGATGGACCCTTTCGGAACGAAAACCTATGCGAAGGTTCCCGCAGGTTTCGACCGCGCCGTCCGTTATGTACTGCGATGGGCACCGTCATCTCATTGCAGGAGCGCCGTCTCGCGCGCCGCAGCAGGGTCGGCGCCCCACGCGGTGCCCGGCCGCGCGCCACGCTGTTCTTCGACCTCGGGTCGCCCCACACGTACCTCGCCGCCGAGCGCGCCGACCGGCTGTTCGCGCGGCTGGAGTGGCTGCCGGCATCCGCCGACGCGCTGCACGCGACACAGCTCACCGAGCAGGAGATGCGTGTGGTGTCCGATCGTGCGCTGCTGCTCGGGCTGCCGTTCGTCTGGCCCGAGGAGCCGCTGCATGCCGTGCGCGAGGCGATGCGGGTCGCGTCGCTGGCAGCCGAGCGCGGCTGCGGGTCGGCGTTCGTGCTCGCGGCGTCGCGGCTGGCCTTCTGCGGCGGCTTTGACATCGACGACCCGGAGATCCTCGCGGAGGCGGCGGCCGCCGCCGGGATCGGCCTGCGTGAGACGCTCGCTGCGGCGCGCGACGTCGGCCGCGACGGCGCGATCGAGGACGCCGGACGGCTGCTGCTCGCCGCGGGCGCCGTGCGGCTGCCGGCGCTGCGCGTCGGGCGGACGCTCTTCTGTGGCGAGGACCGGCTACTGGAGGCCGCCGCCGCCGCGCGCGCTGCAGTCTGAGCGCGCACGCCGCTGGCAGGTGCTGAAGCCGCTCCAGCTGAACGTTTGTGTTCACTGATAAAGTCGCCGCGCGATGGCGACCGAATCGTCCAGGCAGGCGCGCGCATACGTCGGAGGCCATCTCGTCGCGCGCCGCTTGAACGCGCACGGGATCACGAAGCTGTTCACGCTCTCCGGCGGCCACCTGTTCTCGATCTACGACGGCTGTCGCGCGCAGGGCATCGACATCGTCGACGTGCGCCATGAGCAGACCGCGGCGTTCGCAGCCGAGGGCTGGGCGAAGGTCACGCGCCGCCCCGGTGTCGCGGCCCTGACGGCCGGGCCCGGCGTCACGAACGGGATCAGCGCGATCGCATCTGCGCAGCAGAACCACTCGCCGATGCTCGTGCTCGGCGGCCGCGCACCCGCGCTGCGCTGGGGGCAGGGCTCGCTGCAGGAGATCGACCACGTGCCGTTCGTCGCGCCGCTGACGAAGCTGGCGGCGACGCCGCAGCGCACGTCGGACATCCCGTCGCTCATCGACGCCGCGCTGGGCGCAGCGACGACACCGCACGGAGGTCCCGCGTTCCTCGACTTCCCGCTGGACGTCGTGTTCTCCGAGGGCGCCGAGGAGGGCGACGTCGTGGCGATCGCGTGCCACTCCGCCGGTCCGCAGGCCGACGGTGCGGCGCTGGACCGCGCGATCGCGCTGCTGCGCGGCGCGCGGCGGCCGGTGATCATGGCGGGCACCGACCTGTACTGGGGGCATGGAGAGACGGCGCTGCGCGCGCTGGCCGAGGAGCTGCGGATCCCGGTCTTCCTCAACGGCCTGGCGCGCGGGTGCGTGCCCGCCGACCACGAGCTCTTCTTCTCTCGCGCGCGCTCGGCAGGGCTCAAGGGCGCCGACGTGGCGCTCGTCGTGGGCGCGCCGATGGACTTCCGGCTCGGCTTCGGCGGCGCCTTCGGGGACGAGACCGCGATCGTCGTGGTCGATCGAGCGCAGCCCGCGCGCGGCCATGCGCGCGCCGCCGACGTCGAGCTGTACGGCGTGGTGAGCCAGACGCTCCACGCGCTGGCGCTCGCCGGCGCCGGCGCCGGGTCGGAGCAGTCGTGGGTCCCGTCGCTGCGCGCCGCCGAGGACGCGGCGCGCGCGGCCGAGCGCGAGCAGCTGCGCGACGACCGCGCCCCGCTTCACCCGATGCGGGTGTACGGCGAGCTCGCGCAGCAGCTTGACCGCAACGCGATCGTGATCGGCGACGGCGGCGACTTCGTCTCCTATGCGGGCCGGATGATCGACTCCTACGAGCCCGGCTGCTGGCTTGACCCGGGGCCGTTCGGGTGCCTGGGGTCCGGGCCCGGCTACGCGCTTGCGGCGAAGCTCGCACATCCGGAGCGTCAGGTCGTGCTGCTGCTGGGAGACGGCGCCTTCGGCTTTGCGGGTATGGAGTTCGACACGCTCGCGCGCCACGGCGTGGCTGTCGTCGGCGTCATGGGCAACAACGGCATCTGGGGCCTGGAGAAGCACCCGATGGAGCTCATCTACGGCTACTCGGTGGCGGCGCAGCTCACGCCGCAGACGCGCTACGACAGCGTCGTCGAGGCGCTGGGCTGTCACGGCGAGCTCGTGCGCGCGCCCGGCGAGCTGCGCCCGGCGCTCGAGCGGGCGTTCGCGGCGGGGGCGCCCGCGCTCGTCAACGTGCTGACGGACCCGTCCGTCGCCTACCCGCGGCGCTCGAACCTCGCCTGAGCCTGGCCGGCGCGCGGCGCCGCGTAAACCTGGTGGATCCGGTTAAAGGCGGAAGCCGCCCCCAGGGGAAAGGGCGGCTTCCTGTATCGGCTGTGCCAGGACGAAGCAGGGGGTGCGTTCCTGACGAGCCGTATGAGCGGTTCGAGCGGCGGGAGGCGCCGATCTGAAGACACGGCATGCTCGAACCTATATCCGGCTCGGTCCCCCACTGGGTTTCCGTTGCCGGCAGCCACAGTATCGGCGCGCGCGCAGCCGAACTTGAATAGATCATGTGTCCGCGCTCTATTCGCACTGCTGTACTAGACGGGCGCACCGCCCGAACGGCCGGCGAGCTGCAATGCGGCGCCACGCAGGATGTCGTGCTCTGAGACCTCGACGCGCTCGAGGTCAAACGCCGCGAAGACCTCGAGCAGCATCGCGACGCCCGCCAGGATCGTCGGAGCGCGATCGGGATGCAGGCCCTTGATGGCGCGCCGCTCGTCGTTCGTGAGCGGGATGAGCCGCTCGAGGATCTGCTCGGTGGTCGCGCGCGTCAGCGTGTGCCCGTGGACCTTCGTCGGGTCGTAGGGCTCCAGGCCGAGCTCGATCGCGGCAGAGGCGGTGGCGGTGCCGGCGACGGCGATCGCGCGCGAGACC
>CADCVQ010000174.1:1097-13188 GCA_902806175.1 uncultured Solirubrobacteraceae bacterium | reverse complement strand
GCCGGGCATTGGCAGCGGGGCGCGCGCTCCGCCGCCCCCGCCGCCCGGCGGCGGCGTCGCCGGCGGGTCGTCGTCGCCGCCGCGGCCCCAGCGCCGGCGCCAGCCGGTGCGCTGCTCGGCGTCCAGCAGCGCCCAGATCAACATCACGCCTCCGACGACGTGCACGACGAACACGAGCGCCAGCGCGATGATCTCCTCGGCCTGACCGGCGGGCATGTGCGCAAGCCTACCCGGCTGGGGGCGCTGCTACGTCCAGCTCGGCGCGCACGCGCAGCAACGCCAGGACCGCGTCGGCGGCGTGGGCGCCCTGGTCGCGCTTGCCGCCCCCGCTGCGCGCCATCGCCTGGTCTGAGTTCTCGACCGTCAGCAGGCCGAAGCCGCACGGGACGCCGGTGCGCAGCGCGACGTCCTGGATCCCGCGCGCGGCCTCGTTGCAGACGTGGTCGTAGTGGCTCGTCTCACCGCGGATGACGGCGCCCAGGCACGCGATGCCCGCATAGCGCCCCGTCTGGGCCGCCATCTGCGCGGCGAGCGGCAGCTCGAAGGCGCCCGGCACGGCGAACACGTCGACGCCGTCGGCGCCCGCGTCCTCGAAGACGCGCCGCGCGCTCGTCACGAGCCGCTCGGCAAGCTCCGTGTAGAACTCGCCGACGACGATCGCAAAGCGCGGCGCCACCTAGTCGGCTCCGCCGCGGGCGTCCTGCCTCTCCTCGTCGTGGAGCATCTCCTTGTCCACGTCGAGGCCCTGGTGGTGCAGCGTGTGGCCCATCCGCTCGCGCTTGGCGCGCAGGTAGTCCTCGTTGTGCGGATTGGGCACGTGTTCGATCGGCAGCTGCGCCGACACCGACAGGCCGTAGCCCTCCAGCCCGCGGATCTTCTTCGGGTTGTTCGTGAGGATCCGGATCGAGCTCAGGCCGAGGTCGACGAGGATCTGCGCCCCGATGCCGTAGTCGCGCAGGTCGGCGGGCAGGCCGAGCTGGAGGTTCGCGTCGACGGTGTCCATGCCGCCCTCCTGCAGCTTGTAGGCCCGCAGCTTGTTGAGCAGGCCGATCCCGCGCCCCTCCTGGGAGAGGTAGAGCAGCACGCCCTGCCCGGCGCGCTCGATCATCGCCAGCGCGGACTCCAGCTGCTCGCCGCAGTCGCAGCGCAGCGAGTGAAAGACGTCGCCCGTGAGGCATTCGGAGTGCACGCGGACGAGCACGTCCTGCGCGCCGTCGACGTCGCCCTTGACGAGCGCGACGTGATGTTTTCCCCCCACCAACTCCCGGTAGCCGACCGCGTCGAAGTCGCCGAAGCCGGTCGGCAGCTTCGTCGAGACGACGCGCTCGACGAGCTTGTCGTGGCGGCGCCGGTAGGCGATCAGGTCGGCGACCGTGATCATCTTCAGGCCGTGGCGGGCGCAGTACCCGACGAGGTCGCGGACGCGTGCCATCGTGCCGTCGTCGTTCATGACCTCGCAGATCACGCCGGCCGGGTTGAGCCCCGCCAGGCGGGCGAGGTCGACGGCGGCCTCGGTCTGGCCGATGCGCTCGAGCACGCCGCCGGCGCGGCTCTTGAGCGGGAAGATGTGGCCCGGCTGGACGAGATCGCGGGGCGAGCTCTCGGGATCGACCGCGACCTGGATCGTGCGCGCGCGGTCGTGCGCCGAGATCCCCGTGGTGACGCCCTCACGAGCCTCGATCGACACGGTGAACGGCGTCTCGAACGGCGACTCGTTCTTGGCCGCCATGAGGTCGAGGCCGAGCTCATCGCAGCGCTGCGGCGTCAGCGACAGGCAGATCAGCCCGCGCCCGTGGGTCGCCATGAAGTTCACCGCCTCGGGAGTCGCGAACTGGGCCGCCATCGTCAGGTCGCCCTCGTTCTCGCGATCCTCGTCGTCGCAGACGACGACCATCTTGCCCTGCCGGATGTCCTCGAGCGCCTCGTCGATCGTGGCGAACGGGCTGCGTGTCAGCTGGCTCATGACGTCTAGCTTGACAAACCGCGCACAGCGGCGGGGGGCGACGGTGTCATCTGCCGTCGACGTCCTCCACGCCCTTCTCGATGTCGTCGCCCGCCTTGCTGGCGGCGCCGCCGGCCTTCTCGTCGGCGTTGCCGGCGCCCTTGTCGAGCTTCTGCCCGGCGTCCTTCGTGTCGCGTTCGATGGCGTCGTCGGTGCCGCAGGCGGGCAGCGCGGCGCCGAGCGCGGCGACGGCGGCGAGGATGGTCAGGCGGGAACGCAGGAGAGGGGGCATGGCGGGGTGAGTACCCACCCGACGACGGGCGAATGCTCGTGTGGACGAATGGCCGTCGGCCGAGCAGATCAGCGCGCGAGCAGCTTCTCGACGTACTTCGCGACGACGTCGACCTCGAGGTTCAGCCGCGTTCCGGCGGTCGCGCCGCCGAGCGTCGTGCGCGCGAGCGTCTCGGGGATGAGCGAGACGTCGAAGCTCGCCTCGTCGATCCGGGCCACGGTGAGCGAGACGCCGTCCAGCGCGATCGAGCCCTTGTGGACGACGTAGCGCAGCAGCGCCGGGTCCTCGGCGTGAACCTCGACCACCCGCGCAAACCCGTCCTCGCGCACCGCCGCGACCGTGCCGACGCCGTCGACGTGGCCCTGCATGATGTGGCCGCCGAGGCGGTCGGCGGCGCGGACGGCGAGCTCGAGGTTGACCTGCGCGCCCGCGGCGATCGCGCCGAGCGTGGAGCGATCGAGCGTCTCGTGCATGACGTCGGTCGCGAAGGCGTCGCCGTCGACCGCGGTCGCGGTCAGGCAGACGCCGTTGACCGCGACGGAGTCGCCCTCGCCGACGTCGCCCGCCAGCGCCGTACGCAGCCTAAGCCGCAGGCCGTCGGTGGTCGCGTCGACCGCAGCGACGCTGCCGAGATCGGCGACGAGCCCGGTGAACACCTCACCACTCACGCAGGCGCGCGGAGATCAGCAGGTCGTCGGCGACGCGCTCGCAGTCGAGCGTCAGCGCCCGCAGCGCCTCGGAGATCCGCTCGACGCCCTCGCCCTCGAGCGGGTCGCGCGCGGCGCGGCCGCCGAGCAGCAGCGGCGCGAGGAAGAGGCGCACCTCGTCGATCTCCCCGGCGTCGAGGAAGGCGCCCGCCAGGTGCGGGCCGCCCTCGAGCAGGATCGAGGTGATCCCCCGCGCGCCGAGCTGGTCCAGCGCCGAGCGCACGCGGGCGGGCTCGTTCTCGCCGGTCGCGACGGCGACGTCGGCGCCCGCCAGCTCCAGCGCCTCGACCGCCGAGCGGCGTGCGGCGCGCGAGACGACGACGGTCAGCGCCGGCTCCGGCGCGGCCGTGACGAGCTTGGAGTCAAGCGGCAGCCGCGCGGTCGCGTCGAAGACGACGCGGTGCGGCTGGTGGTGGACGCCGTCGACGCGGGACGTCAGCTGCGGGTCGTCGGCGAGCGCCGTGCCGATCCCGACTGCGACGGCGTCCACGCTCGCGCGCCAGCGGTGCGCGCGGGCGCGGCTGGATTCGTCGGAGATCCACTGCGAGTCGCCGGTCCGCGTCGCGACCTTGCCGTCGAGCGTCATCGCCGACTTGAAGAGGATCCAGGGACGCCCGCTGCGAGCGTGCTTGCGGAAGGCCTGGTTGATCAGGCGGGCGCGCGCGGCGAGATCACCGTCGGCGACGTCGACCGCGATCCCCTCGTCGCGCAGGATGCCCAGGCCGCGACCCGCGGCCTTGGAGCTCGGGTCGTCGGAGGCGACGACGACGCGCGCGATCCCGGCGGCGATCACCGCGTCGGTGCACGGCGGCGTCTTGCCGTGATGGCAGCAGGGCTCCATCGAGACGTAGAGCGTCGCGCCCGCCGGATCGGCGCCCGAGGCGGCGGCGTCGGCAATCGCGTTGACCTCGGCGTGCGGCCCGCCGCACTCCTCGTGCCAGCCCTCCCCGAGCACCTTCTCGTCGCGCACGATCAGCGCTCCGACCATCGGGTTGGGATGCACCCGCCCGAGGCCGAACTCCGCGAGCTCGATCGAGCGCGCCAGGTGGTCGTGATCTGCCGCGGTCAGTGTCGGCACCGGTCCAGCATAGGCGGGCGCGTCAAGCGCCGGCAGCCGACGTCAACCCGCGGCCGGCGCGTCCTGCGCGCACCTGCCGCCCTGCAACCGGTAGATCGTCATGACCGGCCCGGGCCTGTTGTAGGCCAGCGGGTAGTAGTTGAACGTCCAGTCGAAGTTGAACGCGACGGCGTCCTTGCCCTTGGAGTACGGCGACACCGCGTAGGCGACCTTCGAGCGCCGCTCGAGCTCCTCGTAGTACCGCAGCGCGTTGGGCACCTGTTCGGGCTCGACCTCGGCGCGCCCGCGCTGCGTCGACCCGACGACCACGTAGCAGTACTCCTGCTGCTCGAAGACGTCGACGAGCTCCGGGCGCAGCACCCTCTCGAAGTCCTCGATGTTCACGATGACGCCGTCTCCGGTGACCGGCTGACCGGTCTTCGGGTCGATCATCGAGCGGCTCAGCGGATACTTGTTCCAGCGGTTGCCGTTGGAGATCTGTGCATAGGGCTTGCCGATGTCCTGCGCCCATTGGTCGGGCACGACCGGCTCGACGACGACCTTCGTGCCCGCCGGGACGTTGAGCACCATCCACTCGCGGGCGATGCTGCGCGTGTCCTCGCGCGACATGACAAGGCCCGAGTGCAGCGAGTAGACGAAGCCCTGGCCGCACAGGATCACGACGGCGACGGCGACGAAGGTCGGGCGCAGCGCCGGCGAGAAGCGACCGAGCCAATCGGCGAGCTCGACCGCCGCGTAGGCCGCCAGCACGCAGACGAACGGGAAGACCGGCATCAGCCAGCGCCCGAAGTAGCGCTCCTGCGAGCCCATGAACGCGACGAACACGATGATCGGCGGCGCGAGCATCCACAGCAGCCGGCGCTCATCGAAGAACAGCCGCACGGCGCCGCCGACCGCGAAGAACAGCGGAAGCCAGCCCAGGCCCCAGCCGAAGGACCACAGGTAGTACGCGTAGCCGGAGTCCTGCGTCAGGCCGAGCTTGCCGGCGGCGTCGCCGGACGCGGTCGACTGATGCGTCAGCCCGTCCCAGAACGCGGGGAAGTCGAGCACCGCGTACGGGTTGGCGATGACGAAGCACAGCAGTGAGAGGCCGGCCACGAGCGCGATCCCCTTCAACGCGCCGGCCCTGCCGCAGTCGGCCGCGAACTGCGCGCCGGCGGCGGCGACGATCGGCAACAGCACGATCCCGCCGGTGTACTTCGTCGCGCAGGCCAGGCCCAGGCCGACCGCGGCCCAGACATAGTCGCGCAGCCGTCCGTTGCGCAGGATTCCGGCCGCTCCCCACAGCCCGAGGCACACGCCGACGAGCGTCGGCACGTCGTTGAGCGCGAGCTTGGAGTAGAAGACCGGCAGGAAGGCGACGGCGAAGATCCCGGCCGACAGCAGGCCGGTGCGGCGGTCGATCAGGCGCGCGCCGGCGAGGTACAGCAGCCAGACGGCGAACGTCCCGCACAGCGCGGCGATCGTGCGCGCGATGACCCAGATCTGCGTCGGGTCGGCGGCGAACGAGTTCGAGACGCCGGCGCGGCCGCCGAACCAGGCGCCGAGCACGAGGTGCACGAGGTACGTGTAGGCGGGCGGGTTGACGTAGTAGTTGGGGTCCCAGTCATGGCCGAACATCCCGATCGCGCGCGTGACGAAGTGCGCGTTCTCGTCGGCGTTGTAGGCGTACGGCAGGCCGTGGCTGACGCCCCAGATGCGCAGCCCGAACGCGAGCAGCAGCACGACGCCGATCGCCGCTGCCCAGATCAGCCTGTCGTTGCTCGGCCGCTGCAGGCTCAGCCCCGGCGACGCCAGCAGGCCGGTCCGGCCGCCGCTGGGCTCGCGTGTGGGCGGCTGCGCGTCGCGCAGCTGGCTCTCAACAGCTGACATAGGCGGCGTAGTACTGGCTCGTCGCGACGCGGTCATAGCCCGCGAGCGGCAGGTTGTCGGCGCTCTCGTCGGCATCGGTGACGAATGCCTGCTTGAAGATCGCCGGACGGTTGTGCACGAGGATCACGACGCCGTGCACGGGTGGCGGGGCAGGGTTCTCCTCCGATCGCACGTTGGAGCGCGCGAGCACCTCCGACTGCGAGCTGTCGAGGATCCAGCGGACATCGGGGATGAGCTTGTGGTTGGGCACATAGACAGGTCCGCAGCGCAGCGCAGCGACGACCTCGGGGTCGCCCAGCACGCGCTCGAGCGCCACATGCGCATCCCCACGAAAGCGCAGCTCGTTGCGAAGTTGCGTGAGGTTAACGCGCGTGACCGTGAAGACGACGCCGAAGACGACGATCGCCAGCGCACCGACCGACCACAGCCGCCGCCACGGCGTGCCGCGCTCGAGCATCGTCCAGCCCGCGATGCTGACCGCCGCGAAGACCATCACGCACAGCGACGGGACGAGCAGGTAGCGGTCGATCACCGACAGCCCCGCGACGCCGACGAGCGCGAACGTCCCGGCGCCGATCGCAAACAGCACGAGCGGCATGAGCGCCCGCCGTGGCGTCAGCACGACGGCGAGCACGACGCCGGCGATCCCGGCCAGCACGACCGGGAACTTCGCGAGCTTGACGAGGAAGGCGTACAGCGCCTCCGGGACGGCGGCGGCGCCCTTGTTGCGCCCGAGCTCCTCGGCGAGGTCGCGCGTTCCCGTCAGCGAGTACAGCGGGTTGCCGGTGACCGCGAAGTCGACGGCGACCCAGACGAGCGGCCCGATGGCCGCCAGCGCGGCATACGCGACGCGCTGGTTCCAGGTAGCACGCGGCACGAGCCACAGCCAGTAGACGCCGGCCAGCAGCCAGGCCTCCGGGCGCATGAGCCCGGCGGCGGCCAGCATGCCGAGCACGAGCACGGGGTGGCGACGCGGCGCGCGCAGCTCGATCACCGCCGCCCAGACGACGACGGCGAGGTAGGGGATGTCGATGTAGCCGCGCGCGGCGAGAAACGGGAAGTCGAAGCGCGTGACGAGCAGGATCGCCGCGACGGCGCCGACGAGCGGCGTGAACGCGCTCTTGCCGAGCGCGTAGACCGCGGCCACGAGCGCGAGGAACGACAGCACGGTGCAGGCGACGAGCACGCGATCGGCGTCGTCGCCCAGCAGCGCCAGCAGCGCACCGAACGCGATCGCGAGCGGATGCTCGGTCGGCGCGCGGTAGGCCTCGAAGGACAGCGCGTCGAAGCTCAGCAGCTCGCGGCCCCACAGCAGCGAGTAGTAGGAGTCGTAGTTCGGATAGGTCGGGTAGACGACGAAGCCGATCAGCGCGGCGAGCGCGAGCACGCCCATGCCGGCGCGTTCGAGCACGGCGACGCGCACCGTCGGCATGCGCCGCCCCCGCGCCGAGGGAGCCTCGGGGGGCGACGGCGACGTGACGGCGGCCGCGTTGGCGGTCTCGGGCACGGATGACGCTGCGATGGCCGTTAGCATTCCACGCGGACCCGCCGTATGAAGCTGATCATCCAGATCCCCTGCTTCAACGAGGAGCAGACACTCCCGCTCGTGCTCGCGGATCTTCCGCGCCGGATGGACGGCTTCGACGCGGTCGAATGGCTGATCATCGACGACGGCTCGACGGACCGCACGATCGAGGTCGCGCGCGAGGGCGGCGTCGACCACATCGTGCGCCTGACGAACAACAAGGGCCTCGCGGCGGGATTCCAAGCCGGCCTGGATGCGTGCCTGAAGCTCGGCGCCGACGTCATCGTCAACACCGACGGCGACAACCAGTACGACGGCAAGGACATCCACAAGCTCGTGGAGCCGATCGTCGGCGGCACGGCCGACATGGTCGTCGGCAACCGCGAGGTGCACACGATCGAGCACTTCTCGCCATTGAAGGTCACGCTGCAGCGCCTGGGCTCGTGGGTCGTGCGGCAGGCCTCTTCGACGGAGGTCCCGGACACGACGTCGGGCTTCCGCGCCTACAACCGCGAGGCCGCCATCCAGATGGCGGTCGTGTCGAAGTTCACCTACACGCTGGAGACGATCATCCAGGCCGGCAAGCAGCTCGTCGCGATCGACCATGTCGCGGTCGCAACGAATCCCAAGACGCGCGAGTCGCGCCTGTTTCCGTCCATGTGGTCCTACGTGCGCCGCAACTCGGTCTCGATCTTCCGCATCTACTCGCAGTACGAGCCGCTGCGGGTCTTCATGAGCGCGGCGGCGCTGATCGGCCTCATCGCCCTGATCGTCTGGGCGCGCTTTGCCTACTTCTACATCGTCGAGGACGAGGGCGCCGGCCACGTCCAGTCGCTGATCCTCGGCGCCGTGCTCTTCAACGCGGCGATGGTGCTCGCGGCGCTCGGCGTGATGGGCGATCTCATGTCGGCCCAGCGCACGATGATCCAGCGCACCTTCGAGCGTGTGCGGCGCATCGAGCTGCAACTCGGCGTCGCGCCATCGCACTACGAGCCCGGCGCCGTCCCGACCGGACAGGGCCCGACGACCGGCGCCGACGCCGGCGCCGCGACCGGCAAGACCGAGGAGCGCGACGTGGTGCACCTGTGACGCCCGCGGCGCCCGGCGTGACGGTGGACGCCGAGGGCACGGTCACCGGCAACACCTACGACAAGTACGGCTCGACGAACCCGGTCGTGCGGCGCCTGATGAGCGGGTTCGAGCGCACGCTCGACGAGCTCTTCGCGCAGGCCGACCCGCAGTCGCTGCTCGACGTCGGTTGCGGCGAGGCGGTGCTCACGCACACGTGGGCCCAGCGCCTCGGCGAGCGCCGCGTCGTCGGGATCGACCTCGACGACGCGCAGCTGCACGCGCTGTGGCAGAAGCGCCAGGCGCCGAACCTCACCTACAAGGTCATGAAGGCCGAGAACCTGCCCTTCGCCGACGGCGAGTTCGACGTCGCGACGGCGATCGAGGTGCTCGAGCACGTGCCCGACCCCGCGCACACGGTCGCCGAGATGGCGCGCGTCGCGAGCGGCCACCTGCTCGTCTCCGTGCCGCGCGAGCCGATGTGGCGCGGGCTGAACATGGCCCGCGGCGCCTACCTCAAGGAGCTCGGCAACACGCCGGGGCACCTCAACCACTGGTCCAAGCGCAGCTTCGTCGCGCTGCTGTCGCGCCACGGCGACGTCATCCAGGCGCGCTCGCCGTTTCCGTGGACCATGCTGCTTGTCCGCCTCTGACGTTCGCGCGCCGCCGCCGGGCTACGGACGCGGGGCGCGGATCCTGTCGATCGGGATCGCGACGACGGGGCTGGTCACGTTCGCCTACTTCGCGCTCGCCGCGCACGCGCTGACCCCCGTCGAGTACAAGCGCATCTCGCTCGTCTGGTCGATCATGTTCGTCGTCGCGTCGGTGATCTACCGGCCGATCGAGCAGCTGCTGTCGCGCACGATCGCCGACCGCCGCGCGCGCGGCCACAGCGGCGGCCACAACCTGCGCGTCGCGCTGCTGATCCAGGCCACGTTCGCGCTGGCGTTCCTGGCGGTCGCGCTGGCGCTGCGAGACCTGCTGCAAGACGACCTCTTCGACGGATCGGCGGCGCTGTACTGGGTGCTCGTCGTCGGCGTGCTGGCATACGCGGCGAGCTACTTCGCGCGCGGCTTCCTCGCCGGCCACCAGCGCTTTGCGCTCTACGGCCTGCTCGTGTTCCTCGAGGCGATCTCGCGGGTCCTCTTCGCGCTCGCGGTCGTGATCGGGATCGCGTCGGGCCAATCGGCGGTGGCGCTGGGCATGGCCGCCGCGCCGCTGCTGTCGCTGCTCGTCGTGCCGTGGTTCTTCGCGCGCCGCGAGGACGGCGACGCGCCCGCCGACGCCAGCGCCGTCAAGCAGACCGAGGGCGGCCTGACACTGCGCCACGGCGCGCCGTTCGCGGCAGCCGTGCTGGGAGTCATGATCGCCGAGCAGACGCTGCTCAACGCCGCCGTGCTGACCGTCGAGGGGACGTCCGCCGACGCCGCCCTGGCGGGAATCGTCTTCAGCGTGCTGCTGATCGCGCGCGCGCCGCTACAGCTCTTCCAGGCGGTGCAGGGCTCGCTGCTGCCGCATCTCGCGGGTCTGCAGGCGACCGCCGGCGCGGCCGAGTTTCGCCGCGCGATCCGCGTGACGGTGCTGGCGATCGGCGCGTTCGCGCTGGCCGTCGCCGGCGGGCTGTTCGCGGTCGGCCCGGCGGTCGTCGGGGCGTTGTTTGACATCGACCGCGAGATCGGCCGCGCCGGCCTGTCGCTCGTCGGCCTCGGGATGGGCTTTCACCTCGTCGCGGGCACGCTCAACCAGGCGGCGCTCGCGCGCGGCGACGCGCTCGGCGCCGCCGTCGCCTGGCTGGTGTGCGCCGGCGCGTTCGTCGCGTGGATGCTGAGCCCGGTGATCGACGACCAGCTGCTGCGCACGGAGGTCGGGTACTGCTGCGCGACGGCGCTGCTCGCCGCGCTGCTGGCGCTCGTCTACCGCGCCGGTCGCTCCCCTTCGCTCACCGGCGCCGCGTGAACGGCCGCTCAGCTGCCGCCGCCGGCGCGCATGATGTCGGCGGAGATCTTGTCGAGCTGGTCGCGCAGCTCGTCGAGCTCGGTCTTGGCCTTGTCCAGAGCGGACTTCGTCTCCGGCCAGATCTGGTCGCGGAACTGCGAGGCGAGCGGACCGTCCCACACGTCAGGCTGAGAAAGCGTCTTGCCCTCGCTGTCGAGCTTCTGGATCTCGTCAGCCAGGCCACCGTTGACGATCGACTGGATCTTCTTGATGGAGGTCTTCGCCTGCTCAGTGGAAAGAACGCGTGCCGCCATGTGGGATCTCCCTTGAACGATGTGAGGGCGACGAGCGTACGACACTGCTGAACTGTTGTCACTGCGCCGTTATGCGCTGCTAGCCTTCGCCGCCCGGCACGGAGGAGCGACATGGGCGACGAGCTGGCAGGAATAGAGGAAGACGTTCCGTTCAACTTCGCGGGTGCCGGCGAGCTTGAGCGCGAGCTGCGCGCCACGGCCGGCACGCTCGACTCCCAGGTGCCCCAACGCAACACGTACGCCGGCGATGCGCGCGACGAGTGGCGCGGCGTGTACTCCCAGCAGTTCGTCGGGCGCATGCAGATCTGCACGAACGACGGCCGCCGGCTGGCGGACGCCATGAAGCTCGCCGCCAACCAGGTCAAGGAGCTTGCCGAGCGCGCGCAGCGCGAGCAGGATCGCCGTGAGGAGGCGCGCGCCTGGAAGGAGCGCCAGGACAACGAGAGCGGCTGGAACAAGCTCGGCGACGCGATCTTCGGCGAGGACGACAAGCCCGACATCCCGGCGCCCGAGCCACCGCCGCGCTTCGTCGTGGAAGCGACGGCCACCGGGCGCGACTAAATGGGGACGAGCTCGGCGCGGCCGTCCGATCTCGAGCGCTTCGCACGACGCAGCCGCCGCGCCGACGACCAGCTTCAGGCGCACGCCCGCCGCCTGCGCACCGCGTACAGCCACTTCCTCGATGGCACGCAGTGGGGCATGCTGGACATCTCGTCGATGCTCGCCGGCTTCGGGGAGTACATCGACTGGAACGAGATCGACGCGATGTGGGTCGCGCGGATCGCGCGCGCGTTCGAGGCGGCCGGCGGCGACGGCGCGATCAAGACGCTGCCGGACGCCGCGATCCATGCCAGCCTGAAGGCGGCAGGTCTGCTCGGTGGCCGCGGCTCGGTCTCCTTCGACGATCCGGTGGCGTATGGGATGCCGCCGACGACGGGCTACACGAACGACCCCGTCAACACGGCCAGCGGCAACTTCGTCGAGGTCGAGCAGGATCTCGCCTTCGGCGGGTTGACGGGCGGGCTCGCGTTCGCGCGCACCTACAACAGTCGCTCGGACCGCGCCGGCGCGTTTGGTCCGGGCTGGGCGTCCTGGGCCGACGCACGCCTGCGCCCCCGTCCCGACGGCGCCGAGTACGAGGGGCCTGACGGCCAGCGCGCGACCTTCCCGCGCGAGGGCGGCGGCTACGGGCGCGTGCTTGGCGTGCGCGGCCGCGTCGAGCCGGGCGAGAACGGGCTCGTGCTGCGCTGGTTCGGCGGCGGGACGTGGGAGTTCGACGAGTCCGGGCTGCCGTCGCGGATCGAGCACGGTCCGGGCACGGCCGTGTCGTTCGAGCACGAGGCCGGGCGTCTCACGCA
>CADCVQ010000174.1:0-1087 GCA_902806175.1 uncultured Solirubrobacteraceae bacterium | reverse complement strand
CTCCTACGAGGTCGCCGAGAACGGGCGCGTGCTCTCCGTCAGCGACGCCGACGGCGTCGTCGAGGTCGCCAACGCCTACGACGACGACGGGCGCGTCGTGCGCCAGCTCTCGCCCTTCGGGCGCCACACGCTGATCGGCTACCTGCCCGGCCGCGTGACCGTCACCAGCGACGAGAACGACGGCCCGACGAACATCTACATCCACGACGACGACGGCCGCCTGCTGTCGGTCATCGACGGCGACGACCGCCGCGTCACCATCCAGTACGACCAGTTCGGAAATCAGTCCGCGTTCTGCGACCGCAAGGGTGCGTTGACGGTCCAGGAGTGGGACGAGCGGGGCAACCTGCTGCGCCGCGTGCTGCCGACGGGCGCCGAGTTCACCTTTACTCACGACGACGCCGATCGCGTCCTCGAGGTACGAGCGTCGACGGGCGCCGTCATGCGTCACCGCTATGAAGCTGACGAGCGCAGCCCGGTTGAGGTGATTGACGCCGAGGGCGGCGTGACGAAGCTGCGCGTGGAGAACGGGCTCGTACGGGAGATCGTCGACCCCGACGGCGTGACGTTGCGCTTCGAGTTCGACGACGCGGGCAACATCGTGGCCTCGATCGACGCCGACGGCAACGTCGCCCGCATCGAGCGTGACGCCGCGGGCTTCGTCACCGCGGCGCTCACGCCGCTGGGGCGCCGCACGACGTTCGTCAACGACGCGCGCGGCCGGCCGCTCGAGCGCGAGGACCCAAGCGGCGGGGTCTGGCGCTACGAGTACTCCGGCGCCGGGCGGCCGACCGCGCTCGTCGACCCGACCGGCGCGCGCGAGGAGATCCGCTACGGCGAGCACGGCGCGGCCGAGGCCTTCGTCGATCCGCTGGGCCGCGTGACCGAGCACAGCTATGACGTCTTCGGCAACCGCGTCGGACTCGTCGCTCCCGACGGCGCGGCCTGGAGCTTCGGCTACGACGCGCTGTGCCGGCTGACCAGCATCGCCGATGCCGCGGGCGCGACCTGGCTGCGCGAGTACGACGCCAACGGCAACGCGACGGGGTCCGTCGATCCCGTCGGCACGCGCCGCAGCGCCACGCTC
>CADCVQ010000173.1 GCA_902806175.1 uncultured Solirubrobacteraceae bacterium | reverse complement strand
CTTGCGCGCTCGAACTCGCAACTCGATCAAAGTAGATCGCCTGCGCCAGGGATCGCGGAAGCACGACGGGCTTTGGTCCCGCAAGACAGGCGGCGCGCCGGCCTGCGCCCCCGCCCCCGCCGGCGCCGGCGCCGGCGCCGGCGCGCCCAGGGTCGTGGAGGGCACGACCGTGCCCGCCCCGGCGGCGCCCGCCCGCGCGAGCGACGCAGCCGGCGCGACGGCCGACGACGTGACCGGGCAGGCACCTGCCGTGACCGCAACGGCCGGTAGCGTCTCGTCCACGGCGTCCGGCAGCCTCGCCCCCACGACGGTCGCGCCGCCCAACCTTGGCGGATGACCGCGACGACGGCGAACTCGAGCCGTTCACCGACACCGCGCTGTACGCGCTAGGCGCGTACTTCGCCGACCGCCACCCCGAGCTCATGGACGACGTCGTCCGCCAGGCCCAGCTGATCGAGGATGCCGGCGCTGAGCGCTACGCTCACAAGGAAGGCGTCTCGCTGGAGAACGCCCTGCAGACGCTCATCACGGGGCTCGCCGTTCGGTACTACCGAGCGGTGGCAGGGTCTTCGTGAGATAATCGCCGCGCATCGGGGCGTGGCGCAGCTTGGTAGCGCGCTCCGTTCGGGTCGGAGAGGTCCCCGGTTCAAATCCGGGCGCCCCGATTGCACGGCAGGGACGCAAACGCTCGCGCAGCGGTGCGCAGGAGTGCCGAACACGCCTGCGCGGGGTGCGAAGAACCAGCACAGCCGACCTCGTCGTCTGCGGGGCAATCTCGTCCCGGATGCCTACCTGGCGGCGCTGGCGCTCCAACAGCGAGCCGGGCTCGTCACGTTCGATCGCGGATTCGGGCGCTACCCAAGGCTGAGCTGGCGTTGCCTGCTCGACGACTGACCGGTGGCGTCGCCGTTGCGGCCCCGCAGGGAAACGTCGAATAGCAGCCTGTTGCTCACGCCTTGAGCAGATCGCCCCGATCGCCTGAGACGCTCGCGCGATCGGGCGCCTCTGCGCTCTGCAGGCGCGCTGCCGTCCGCGGCGGGCGCAGCTTCCACGCTGCCGCCGTGACCGCGAGCGCGATCGCGCCGCCGGCCACGACGTCGCTCGGGTAGTGCTTGCGAGAGCGGATCAGCGACCAGTGCGACGCAATGGTCGCGGCGGACAACGGGGCGAACAGGATCGGCGCCTCCGTTGACGCACCGAAGACGAACGACAGATCGCTCGCAGTGTGACCCGAGGGAAACGACGAGGTCGTCAGCACGCCGCCGTGCAGTCGGGCACCGCGCGGGCGCGGGCGGCGAAAGGCGCGCTTGAGCGGCAGATGGATCAGGCTCGCCGTCGCCGAGCAGACTGCTCCGCGCAGCGCGGCGCGCCGGCCGCGCGGGCCGCTCAGGGCGATCGCGGTTGCGAACCCCGCCCAGACGAGCGGCTGGCGCAGAACGTCGCCGGCGCGGCTCGCGGGGGACTTGCCGCGGCGCGAGCCGGTGCCGACCAGCTTCCACATGAAGCGCTCCTCACGCCGCCATCGCATGTTACGGGCGTGCCCGCAAGCGGCGGCGCCCATGCGCCTTCGCGCGTGCGACGCGTTCGGGTCAACCCAGAGACGGTGCTCAGGTTCACCAATATATGTGTTACTCACATACTGAGCGCGCCGCGACGCACGTCGGTCGATCAGCCGCCGCCTGCCGAGCCGGGCGTATGGCCCGACGCGGGGCCGGCCTCGCCCTCCTGCTCGGGGTAGGCAAGCTCGGGATCGCCCGTTCCGCTCTTGATGTCGACGTCCCCCGCGAGCGCGTCTGGCTCGGGGTTGTCCTCCGGGGCGGCGTCGGGCGCCGGGCTGCGCGCGTTGTCGATGCCTACCTGCTCGTCACCCTCGCTGGCCGGATCTTCATCAAACACTGCGTCCTCCTCTGTCGCGTGTGCCTCGTATCGCTTACCCACGAGTCGACACATCGGAACTCCTCGCAGCTCCATTATCAGGAATGGGCGCGGAATGGGCCGGGTAGTGCAGTAGGACGTCAACTAAGGGAGGACGCACATGCCCGATCAAGAAGGCAATGTCAAGGGTCCCGGAACCAAGACCCCCGATCAGGCCTACAAGGATGGGCGCGCGGAAGACATCCAGGAGGGCTCGCTCGGAGCCGAAACGGGTGGAGCAGACGTCCAGAAGTCGCGCCTGCCCGAGGGCCGCGACGAGAAGGGCTCCTACCAGTCTGGTGGCTTCGACGGGCAGAACGCCGACGACTCGCCGGATGCCGGCACCGTCGATCCGTCCGGCGAGGGCGATCCGTCGCCGCATGCCCAGTACGACACGCTGAAGAAGGATGACGCAGCCGGTCAGCAAGAAGGCGGCGGCGGGCTGAGCGTCGGCGAGGGCGCCAAGGACCTCGGGAAGGGCTCGCTCGGCAACGTCGACGACCCATCGGAGGTCGGCGAGCGCGGCTACGGCCAGCAGCCCGACTACGATGCCAACGACCCGGACGCCAAGCAGGGCCACCCTGCGACCCCGAGCGACATGGGCAACCGCTAGGAGCCGTCGCGGGGCGACAGCCCGGAAGCGGTACATCGGCCCCGGCAGGCGTTCTGCCGGGGCGTCGGTGTGTCAAGGGCCGCCGCCCGGGTACGCCGGGCGCCATGGCCGAGATCGGGATCTTCTTCTCCTGCGAGGAGCGCTCCGCCCCGGAGATCGTCGCCGCTGCAGCGCACGCCGAACAGGCCGGCTTTCGCTCGGCCTGGCTGTCAGACCACTTCCATCCGTGGAACGACGAGCAGGGCGAGAGCCCGTTCGTCTGGTCCGTGCTCGGCGCTGCCGCGCGCGCGACGGAGCAGATGCGCTGGATGACCGCCGTGACCTGCCCGACGGTCCGCACGCACCCCGGCATCGTCGCCCACGCCGCGGCGACGACCGCGACGCTGCTGCCGGGCCGCTTCCGGCTCGGCGTCGGCAGCGGCGAGGCGCTCAACGAGCACATCTTCGGCGACCGCTGGCCGGAGGCCGACGTGCGCCTGGAGATGCTCGAGGAGGCCGTCGAGGTCATCCGCCTGCTGTGGGAGGGCGGCTTCAAGCACCACCACGGTCGCCACTACACGCTCGAAGGCGCGCGACTGTACTCGCTGCCCGACCAGCTGCCGCCGATCCTCGTCTCGGGCTTCGGCCCGAAGGCGATCTCACTCGCCGCGCGCATCGCCGACGGCTTCGTCTCGGTCGGGCCCGACCAGGAGGGACTGCAGAGCTACCGCGAGCAGGGCGGCCGCGGCCCGGCGACGAGCGGCCTGAAGGTCTGCTGGGGCAAGGATCGCGAGGCCTGCGTCGGCACGGCGCACCGGCTGTGGCCCAACGAGGCGCTCGAGGGCGAGCTGGCCATGGTGCTGCCCTCACCGCGCCACTTCGAGCAGGCGACGTCGCTGGTGACCGAGCAGCACATCTCAGATTCCGTGGCGTGCGGGCCCGATCCGCAGGAGCACATCGCGGCGATCCAGGAGCTCGTCGACGCCGGCTTCGACGAGGTCTACGTGGGCCAGATCGGTCCCGACCACGAGGGCTTCGTCGACTTCTACGCGCGCGAGATCGTGCCCCACTTCGCGCGCGCCGCCGCGGGTTCGGGGTAGCTATGCGCTACGGCGGCGCCAGGTCGCCGCGCGCGCGCAGCGGGTAGGCCTGCTCGTGACGCATGGCACGCTCTGCCTCGACACAGCCAGCGCGTGAGATCACGGTCGGCGGGCGCCGGCTGGCGATCCGCAACCTCGACCGCGTCGTGTTCCCGCAGGCCGGCACGACGAAGGCCGACCTGCTCGACTACTACGTCCGCATCGGCGACGTCATGCTCGCGCACCTGCGCGAGCGGCTGTTGCACATGCACCGCTACCCGGAGGGCGTCGAGGGGCCGCGCTTCTGGCAGAAGGGCTGCCCCGGGCACCGGCCCGAGTGGATGCAGACCGCGCCGGTCTGGAGCCGCGCCAAGGGCGCCAACATCGACTACTGCGTCGTCGACGAGCTGGCCTCGTTGCTGTGGGCGGTGAACATCGGCTCGATCGAGCTGCACACGTCGCTGCACACCCGCCATGACCTGCAACGCCCGACGGCGCTCGCGTTCGACCTCGATCCCGGTGCCGGCATCGATGTCGTCGGCTGCGCCGAGATCGCGCTACGGCTGCGCGAGATGCTCGCCGGCGTCGGGCTGCGAGCGCTGGCCAAGACGTCGGGATCCAAGGGGCTGCAGGTCTACGTGCCGCTCAACAGCGGCGTGTCCTACGCGCAGGCCAAGCCCGCCGCGCGAGCGATCGCGGAGGTGCTCGAAGCCGAGTCTCCCGAGCGCGTCGTCTCGCGCATGGCCACGGCGCTGCGCAGCGGCAAGGTGCTCATCGACTGGGGCCAGAACACCGAGCACAAGTCGATGGTCTGCGCGTACTCCGTGCGTGCGAAGGCGCGTCCGACCGTCTCCACGCCGGTGCGCTGGAGCGAGGTCGAGGCGGCCGTCGACGCCGGCGATCGGGCCCTGCTGACGTTCGAGATGGGCGACGTGCTCGATCGCGTGGCGCGCCACGGCGACCTCTTCGCCGACGTGCTGTCCGTGGCGGCTGCGTAGATCGATCGCCTCGCGGTTGCGGAAGGCGAGGCAGCGAAAGCCATCCACTCGGGCTCATGGACGAACTCGCCCTCGGGCAGGGCGCGGGCGAGCTTCGCGAGCATGGCTTCTGCGCCGGGTCGAGCACGTCAGCGCGACGGCCGCGCGACGTCGGCGTCCGCGTGTTTCAAGGCGGCGCCGTCGGCCTCGTGGCCGTGATCGTTGGCGTAGGCCGTGAGCGCGTCGTCGGTGTCGTGGCGGCGATGCAGGACGAAGCGCTCGGCCACGGTGTCGGCGAAGTCGCCGACCGCCTCCTTGAGCATATGCGCGCGCAGCCGCACCGCGTCGGGGTGATCGTCGCCGCTGCCGCGCTCGGCGAGCTCGGCCAGCACCGGCATCGCGGCCGCCAGCGCGAAGTGCGGATCGGTCTCCGCGAAGTAGTAGGTGATCGGGAACTTGACGAGGTCGCGCTCGACCGCGATCAGCCGCGACGTGAGCTCGGCGTACAGCTGCGCCGCCGACGATGTCTCGAGCTGGGGGACCTGCAGGTCCAGCGCGTGCTCGGTGTCGGCGAGCAGGTGGATCTCGTAGGCGAGCGCGCGGCGGCGCGACAGGACCGGGTAGATCTGCAGCAGCCACGACACCGCCGCCGTGAGCATGCCGAAGCCGAGCAGCGCCTCCAGCGGGCTGATGACCTGAAGCCAGGCCGGCTTCGGCAGGGCGTTGGCCGAGCCGAGCGTCGTGACCGTCGTCAGCGACGTGTGCAGCGCGCCGACGAGCGGACTGTGCGCCACCGTGCCCTCGGCGATCATGTACTGCTGCGGGTAGTGGGGCAGGTAGACGAGCGCCCAGCCGACGACCAGCGCGACCGCCCAGAAGCAGATCACCGCCGCGAGCGCCAGCGGCCCGGCGAGGGCGAGCACCCTGCGGCGCGGCCCGCCGGCCGGGCGCAGCAGCGCCCACACCGCGCGGGCGATCGCACCGCTGTAGCGGCTCTCGGCGCCGGGCCGGAAGAGCACGGTGAAGATGTCGTGCACGGCGAGCGCGATCAGCGCGATGCCGGCGACCGTGGACAGGATCGTCATGGCCTCAGCGTTTCCAGTCCGTGCCGCGCGCAAGCGCAGACGGCGCGCCGGCCGGGGTGTGTGCCATCGTCGCTGCGATGCCAGACGCGGATCTCGTCCTCGAAGGCGGCGGCATGAAGGGGATCGGCCTCGGTGGCGCGATCGGCGCGCTCATGCGTGCCGGGTACCGCTTCGAGCGGGTGGCGGGGACGTCGGCGGGCGCGATCGCGGGCGCGCTCGTCGCCGCCGGCATCAGCGATCCCGGGTTGGCCGACGCGATGGCGCGCCTGCGCTACGAGCGCGTCCCCGATCGCGGGCTGCCGAAGATCCCGGTCCTCAGCGAGGGGATCTCGCTGCTGCATTCGGGCGGCGCGTACGAGGGCGACTACATCCACGGCTTCGTCCGCGACGAGCTCGCGGCGCTCGGCGTGCGCACGTTCGGCGATCTGCGTCGCAGCGATCCCGGCGCCGACGCGAACCTGCCGCCCGAACGCAGCTACAAGCTCGTCGTCATGGCGACCGACGTCACGCACGGGCGCCTGCTGCGGCTGCCGTGGGACTACGCGGCGCTCGGCCTGGATCCCGACGAGCAGCTCGTCGCCGACGCGGTGCGCGCCTCGATCTCGATCCCGCTGTACTTCGACCCCGTCGTCGTGCGAGACGGCGTGACCGGGGAGCCGGTGACGCTCGTCGACGGCGGCGTCCTGTCGAACTATCCGATCGAGATCTTCGACCGCACGGACCTGCGGCCGCCGCGCTGGCCGACGCTCGGCGTCAAGATCGTGCCCGAACTGCCGGCCGGCGATCCCGAGCTGTTTCCGGGAATCGCGCTGCCGGCGCTGGCGCCGGTCAGGCTGCTCGAGCGGGTCGTGGCGACGGCGATCGTCGGCAACGACCAGACGTACCTCGAGCGCCCCTGCGTGCGGCGCCGGACGATCGCGGTCGACACGAGCGGGGTGGGCATCGTCGAGTTCGACGCCTCCGCGCAGCAGCGCGCAGCGCTGATCGCGAACGGCGGCGCGGCCGTCGAGGCGTTTGTGGCGACGTGGGACTGGGACGCCTTCCGGCGCGAGTGCGTGACCTGAGACCGTGGATGTCGCTGTGACCCCGGATAGCGTGGTCAAAGCGACATCGAACCCGCGGGATCCGCGATCAGGCCTGCGTGCCCTCGAGGGCCGCGGTGCGTGGCAGCGCGCCCTCCAGCCGCAGCGCCAGCAGCGCCGACGCCGCAGCGGCGACGGCCGTGATGGCGAAGAAGGCGGCGGCGTGCGAGCTGTCGTGGCCGAGCAGCGCCGCCAGCAGGAGTGCGGAGACGATGCTGCCGGCGTAGCGGCCCGTCGAGAAGAGCCCGGCGGCGAGGGCGGCGTGGCGCGGCTCGACGGCCTCGATCGCGGCGGTCTGCAGTGCCGCGTTCGCCAGGCCGAGCCCGACGCCGGCCAGCAGCAGCGCGCCGGCGAGCCCGACCGCCGACGGCCGTGCGCCCATCACGGCGAGCATCGCCCCCGCGAAGGTCAGCAGCGCGAGGCCGCTCGCGGCGGGCAGCCGGTGCCCGCGGCGGTCGGCGAGGCGCCCGCCGAGCAGGGCGACGGCGATCATCGCAACCGACAGCATCGCCAGCGCGAGGCCCGCGTCGGCGGCCGACCAGCCGGGGCGCCCGGCGAGCACGACCGGCACCGCGAGCAGCGTGCCGTACATCGCGAGGTTGCTCAACCCGACCGCCGCCGTCGCGGCGCCGAAGACCGGGATGCGCAGCGGTTGCGCCCAGTCCCGGCGTCGCTGGCCGCGCGCGGACCGCACGCGGGCCGCTGCGGGCGCCCCGCTCGGCAGCGCGCGCAGCGACAGCACGATTGCCGCGGCAACGACCGGTACGTTGACCAGGAAGATCGCGCGCCAGCCGAACGCGCCGACGAGCACGCCACCGAGCGCGGGCCCGATCGCCGCGGCGACGCCGACGGCCGAGCCGAGCAGGCCGAAGCCGGCGGCGCGGCGGCCCTCGGCCAGCGCGTCGCGCAGCAGCGCCATCGCGTTGGGGAAGACGAGCGAACCGGCCACCGCCTGTCCCAGGCGCGCCGCGATCAAGAGCTCGAGCGACGGCGCGAGGCCCGCGGCGGCGGAGGCCGCGGCGAAGGCGAAGAGGCCCCACAGCAGGATGCGGCGCCGCCCGAGGCGGTCTCCGAGCCGCCCCGCGAATGGGCCGAGCGTCGCCATCGCGACGACGTACGCCGTCACGAGCCACGACGACGCGGCGACGCCGCCGCCCGTGCCCGACGCGATGTCGGGCAGGGCGACGGCGAGCATCGTGGAGTTCAGCGGCAGCAGCGTCCCGCTCAGCGCCACCGCCGCGAGAACCGCTTTGTCAGACGATGCGGATGATGCCCGCATCGCCGTCGACCTCGATCGTCTGGCCGTCGGCGATCACGCTCGTCGCGGTGGCGGTGCCGACGACCGCCGGGATGCCGTACTCGCGGGCGACGACGGCGCAGTGGCTCAGTACGCCGCCGGTGTCGGTCACGACGGCGCCCGCCGTCGCGAACAGCGGTGTCCACGGCGGCGCGGTCGTCTCGGCGACGATGATGTCGCCGGGCTCGATCCGGCCGGCCTCGCTGATCGAGTGGATGACCCGCGCGGTGCCGCGCACGGTGCCCGACGAGCCGGCCGAGCCGCGCAGCTCGTTCTCGTCGCCGGGCGCCGGCGGAGCGCCGTTGAACTTCATCGCCAGGCGCGTGAACGGGTCGTCCGGCGGCGGCTGCGTGGGGATCGTGCCGAGCACCGGCGGGGGCTGCAGCGCGCGCTGGCGCGCCATCCGCGCGAGCCGCTCGGCGACGATGGGACGCAGGTCGGCACCGGGCGCGGCGAGGGTCGCCCGCAGCTCCTCGGGGTCGAGCATGAAGACGTCGCTGGCCAGCACGATCGCGCCGTCGTCGACGAGCCGCCGGCCCGCCGCGAGCAGCACGGCGCGCAGGTGGTGGATCGACATGTTGTCGATCCAGAAGTTGTGATCCTCGGAGATCACGGTCGCCGCCTGCGCGGCCGCGAGCATGCCCTCGAACTGGCCGACGACCGGCGCGGGGTAGCCGGCCAGGCGCTCGCGCGCCTCGGCGATCGCCCGCTCGCGGCCGGCCGCCGCGGCCTGCGTCATCACGGCCGGGGCGTCGCTCTCGGGCCGGCGCACGAACTCGCGCAGGCTCTCGATCGCGGGCGTCGGGTCCTCGGTCCAGCTCGGCGCGAGCAGCGTCCACTTGTCGGCGCGCCGGCCGTAGCGGTCGACGTAGTCCTCGAGATCGGCGAGGAACGCGCGGCCGGCGGCCGTCGCGTAGAGCGCGGTCGGGATCTCCTGCGCAGCGTGCGTCATGAACACGTCGCGCACCTCGGGCTGCGCGATCGCGGCGCGGCTGAGCTGCCACAGCGCCTGGCCGACCTCGACGGTCATGTTCGGCAGGCCCTCGAGCAGCCGGTAGGAGTCAAGCGGTCCCGCGTCGGGGAACAGGCCGCGGTACAGCTCGTCGAACTCGCTCATCGCGAGGTAGGCCGGCAGCACCGTGACGAAGTGCAGCTCCCACACGCGGCGCAGGCGCACCCAGGTCTCGTTGAGGTGCGCGACGAAGCGCGCCCGCGTCGCGCGCTCGAGGTCAAACGAATCCCAGAAGACGAGGTGCGCGCGGATCTCGGGCAGGACCGTCCCGCTCCACAGCTCGTCGAGGCTGCCGAGGGCGCCGCGGATGGCCGCCTCGGCGAGCGCGCCCTGCGCCGCCATCTCGTCCGGCGTACCCGTCATCGGGACCATGGACTGGTAGTGGTAGCCGTTGATCGTGCGGATCTCGACGCGCTCGATCGGCGCGTCGTAGGCGCGGACGCCGTAGCCGAAGCCCTGGCCGAGCGTGCGCTCGAGCATCGCGGCCTCCATCGGCGCGAGCGGGTCGGGGAAATGCATCGGGTCGTGCTGCCAGAACAGCGCCGCGTCGGCGGGGTCGGCCCAGATGAGCGGAAACGGCAGGGGAGTCGGGGTGAGCGTCTGCGTCGTCATGCTGCTGCCTCCTGGGCAAGGGTCGTGATCGGTCGGCACTGCAGGAGATGAAGGTCGTCGCCGGTCCAGGCAACCTCGAGGTCGACGGGGAAGCCGAGTTCGTCCTCCAGCTCGAGCGCCAGCGCGGCCGCGCGGCGCGCCTGGACGTCGCTGATCGAGGGCAGCCGGCGCAGCGCAGCGGGCACGTCGACCTCGCGGCTGCCGCCCGGCGCGCGGACCGTCATGCGGCGCTTGTCGGCGATCGTGCGCCGCGCGACGTCGAGCGAGGCGCGCGTCAGTGCCCACTCGTCGGGTGTCACGGTCCCGCCGACGATGCTCTCGCCGAGGCCGAACGCCGCGTTGACGAGCACCTCGCCGCTGCGCGGGGTGACGGGATTGACGCTGAAGACGACAGCCGCCGCATCGGCCGCGACGAGCAGCTGCACGAGCACCGGCAGCGGGCCGGCCGGTGTCGCGAGGCCGTTGGCGCGGCGGTAGTGCAGTGCGCGCGCGGAATGCGCCGACGCGCGGCACGCCTCGATCGCGGCGAGCAGTTCGTCGATCCCGCGGACGCCGAGGATCGTCTCGTGCTGACCGGCGAACGACGCCGTCCGGCCGTCCTCGTCGGTGGCGCTCGAGCGTACGGCGACGAGCGCGTCATCGCTGCCGGCACGGTCGCCGAGCTCGCGGTAGGCGAGCTCGATCGCGATCGGGTCGACATCGTCCACGACGACGAAGCCGGGCGGGATCGGCAGCCGATGGGCGAGGCTCGCGAGCGCCGCGGCCTTGCCGCCGGTGCGCCGCGCGCTCGTCGCGGCGGGATCCTCGAGCCAGAGGATCGGCTGGTGCTGCACAACCAGGTGAACGGTGCTGTTCATGGCTTGAGCAGCTTCACATCGCGCCAACACGCCGAAAAGGAGGGAGGCCTGTGTCCCGTGGTGTGGCTGCCCGCACCGGCGGCGCAGACGTACGGGGGACGTCTGCGCCGCGCTGGTTGCTCGTCGTCCTCGGCGCGCTGCGCCAGCGGGGAGCTCAATGCTCCCTGGGATGCAGCTTGACGAGCCGGGTCGTGCCCTCGCCGCCGAAGCGGACGGTGTACTTGGCGCCGACGCGCAGGTCGCTCGTGGAGGTCACGCGCGCCCTGTAGCGATAGTCGTCGCCGTGCCGCCCGCGGGCGACGATCGACGACACCTTCTGCTTGGCGCTGGCGAACACGATGCGAATGCGGTACGCGCCATCCGCGCCTCGCGCCAGGCGCCTTTCCGTCGTGAACGACATCGTCGCGTGCCGTGCGTCGACGAGGCGCATCGACGGTGCGCTGCGCAGCTCGACGTCGGCGGCGCCGGCGGGCATCGCGGTGAGGGCGGCCACGCCAAGCGCGGCGGCCGTCAGGGACTTGAGGTGTGACATGGAGTGCTCCTTCGGTGCTGAGGGGTCCGTCGTGAAGCTCAGGCGGTCAGTGCTCGCGGGCCGGCATCGACGGCGTGCCGTGATCGGGCTCGGCCGGCGCGTCGTCGACGATCTCGGCGATCAGCACAGACGAGCCGAAGACGAACGCGACCACCGCGGCGATGCCGACCGTCCGGGGCGACAGGCCGCCATGGATGCCGGTCTCGTGGACGACGGCGTGGCCCTTGCCGCGCGCGATCAGCCAGCGGTTGACGGGCAGGGCGACGGCGCCGGCGACGACGAGCGCGAAGGACAGGCTGCCCCAGAACAGGAGGCTGCCGACGCCGGCCTCCATCGCGCCCGGCAGGGCGAGCATGATCGCGTTGTCGACGATCTCCATCGTCGCGATGCTCAGCGTGTCCGCCGCGAGCGCGATCGAGACGACTGCCGCGACCGGCAGTCCGGCGCGCAGCAGCGGCAGGCTCGTCAGCGCGTAGCCGAAGAGGAACGCGAGCGCGACCGCGAGCGCGACGGTCCCGAGCGCCGAGAACCCGAGCGCTGTGCCGATGACCATGCCGAGCACCTCGCCGATCGCGCAGCCGGTGAGGCAGTGCAGGGTGGCGCTCAGCGCGACGCGCGTCAGGGCGCCGCCCGAGGACGGCATCTCGTGGTGGTGGTGATCGGCGGCGACTGTGGCGGCTTGCATTGCTCCTCCTTTTCGTCTTATACCCCTGGGGGGTATATGTAACGTAGCACGCCGTTGGGCGTCCGTCAAATACCCCGGGAGGGTATCTGTGCCGGCGGACCGCAGCCTCTTCGTCTCATCACAGTCGAAGGCCACACGTCTACGACGAGGAGGTTTCAGATGAAGTCCCGCGGCGACGTGATCGGCTGGCGGCGGTGCTGCGGCGCGGCGCTACGTCACGAGGTAGGCCGCGGCCACCGAGTACACGACGAGCTCGGTGAGGAGCACCGCGGCGCCGAGCGTGTCGCCCGTGCGGCCGCCGAAGGCGCCGCGTGCGAGCAGCCCGCCGGCCGCGGCCGCGAGCACGGCGCCGGCGATCGCGCACAGGCCGGCGCCGATCCCGCAGGAGACGAGCGCGATCGCACTCGCGAGCACCGAGCCGATCGCGAGCGCGAGGCGACCGGCGGCGAACGCCGCACCCAGCCCGTCCGCGCGTGCCGGTGCCACGAACGTGAGCTGTGCGAGCGCGGCCCAGCGGCCGAGCGCATGCCCCGCGATCAGCGCGCCGGCCGCCTCCGGCGGTGCGAGGCGCGCGAGCGCGGCGACCGCGAGCAGCGCGAAGGCGATGAGCGCGAGCGCGCCGAAGGCGCCGATCCCGGAGTCGCGCATGACGGCGAGGCGGCGCGCGCGGTCGCCGCGGACGCCGAGCCCGTCGGCGGTGTCCGCGAGCCCGTCGTGGTGCAGGCCGCCCGTGAGGATCGCGGAGACCGTCAGCGCGAGCGCGGCGCCGTACGTGCTGCCCAGCAGCGCCTCGCCGAGCCCGTAGGCGGCCGCTGCGAGCACCCCGACGAGGCCGCCGACGAGCGGGAACCACAGCGCCGCCCCGGTGTCGCTTCCGGCGCGCAGCGCGCGCCGGCCGACGGGCACGACCGTCAGCAGCCCGACTGCGGCGCGCGCCTCGTCGACGATGCTCACGTCACGGCGCGGCGTCGTCGACGTTCGCCTCGGCGAACGTCGCCATCTGCGCATGCAGCAGGCCGGCGCGCTCGACGAGCGGCAGCGCGACGAGCGCTCCCGAGGCCTCGCCGAGGCGCATGCGCAGATCGAGCAGCGGCTCGAGGCCGAGCTCGTCGAGCACGAGCCGGTGGCCCGGCTCGGCGGAGAGGTGGCTTGCGAACAGGCCGGCGCCGGCGGCCGGCTCGATCCGCGCTGCGCCAAGCGCGGCGACGGCGGTCGCGTAGCCGTCGAGCATCACGGGCAGGCGCCTCGTCCAGGCCTCGAGCACGGCGCCGGCGAGGGCGGCGAGCTCGAGGGCGCCGGTGGCGGCGAGCATCTGCTGCGCCGTCGCGGCGCCACCGTGCCGCATGACGGTGGCAGCGACGATGTCGCGCTTGCGTTCCAGCCCGGCCGCGTCGACGCCCGTGCCGCGGCCGACGGTGACGCTCGCCGGCGCGCCCGTCAGCAGCGACGCGAGCGCGGCGGCGGTGGCCGTGTTGCCGATCCCGATCTCGCCGAGCACGAGGCAGTCGACGCCGTCGGCGGCGAGCTGCGCGGCGAGCCGCCGGCCGGCCGCGAGCGCGTCGTCGACG
>CADCVQ010000172.1 GCA_902806175.1 uncultured Solirubrobacteraceae bacterium | reverse complement strand
CCACCGACTCGACGTTCACCCGACAACAACGACGCGCTCGCTCTTGACACGGGCCCCGACACAGATAAGCAACAGTCGCCCCGCGCACCGGCCGGAACGCCTACCCGTCGAGAGCTGCGGCCTGAGCCTCCACAGGCGAGGGGAATGCGCGAAGTCGAGAGATCTGGTCATCGCGCAACTCGAATACGCCGCCGACCTCAATCTCATAGATCATCTCGCCGCTCGCCACCTCGCGGTGGACGAAGATCAGCCGAGCGACCCAAACGTTCTCGCGCACGCACTCGGCGTCCTGGAGCTCGACCGAGATGAGACGGCCCTCGACCTCGCCGTGCTTGCTTGCGAACACCCGGGCTCCCGCCGCACCGGTTGGCAGGGACTTCTTGCCGGGTAGTTCGAACTCGGCGTCGTCGTGCACCCATTGCGCTGCCCCGTCCCCGTCTCCTGCGGAAGCGCGTTCAACGAACGCCTCAATAACGGGCGGTACCGGCATCAGCCGAAACGCTACTCGACCGCGCGCAGGCGAAGCTGCCGCTACGAGGCAGAACCAGCAGTCGCTTCCAGGCGAAAGGGGGTAGTCAGCATCGCGGCGTAGCAGACCACGCTCAAGCGAGCTCCGGGTAGGTTTGCGTGGTGCCGTGGCCGGTTTCTGAACAGATGATCGCTGCCAGCGAAAGGGGGGACAGCCGTGCGTCGGACGATCGCCGCGGCGGTGGTGGGTGGATGTTCTGTGCAGGCGTCGGTGCCGCCTCCGATCGTCGAAGTGATGGTCGTTGGCACCTATCACTTCGGGAGTCCCGCGCTCGACGTCTTCAACTCCAAGATCGACGACGTTTTGACGCCACAGCGCCAGCTTGAGCTGGAGGCGCTCGGGACGGCTCTCGCTGAATTTGGCCCGACCAAGATCATGGTCGAGCGCGTGGCCAAGACCGCCGATTTGATCGACCCGTGCTACGGCGCTTTTACTCCTGCCGATATGGCGGACAGTCGCGACGAGCGCGTGCAGATCGGCTACCGCGTCGCGCGCCGGCTCGGCCATGGCACCGTGTATGCGATCGACGAGCACCATTACTGGCCGTTTGACAAGGTCGTGGCCTGGGCCGAGGCCACCGGGGCGCAGGCGCGACTCGATGCGCTGATGGCCAGGGGCGCCGCGGCCGCCAAGCGCACCGAGGAGCTTCAGAAACGGACGGTGCCCGCGGCGCTGGCCGAGATGAATCGGGCGGAAGCGATCGAGAGCGACCACGGCTTCTACTACGAGGCGCTGGGGTTCGGAGACAGCGAGCAGCAGCCCGGCGTCGACCTAAACGCGATGTGGTACCGGCGCAACGCGAAGATTTTCGTCAAGCTTCAGCAGGCGGCGGTTGCCGGCGATCGAGTGCTTGTGATCTACGGTGGGGGCCACAATTACTGGCTCCGGCATTTCGCGCGAATGACACCCGGCTACCGCAGAGTCGAGCCGGTGCCGTACCTGGAGAAGGCCGCCGCCGCACTGCGCTAAGCGGCGAGAGTTGCAGCGCAGCGCAGCGCTGCGGTAGAGCCGCGACCTGAGCGCAGAACGCCCCTCTGAGGCAGAAGCAGCAGCCGCTTCCAGGCGAAGCGGCATCGACCGTTCGACCGCCGCACTGGTGTCACCATGTCGGGTTGTGCGGGTCGTATTCGTTGGCGCGCCGGGCAGCGGTAAGACCACGGCCGCGCGAGCGACGGCGGCGCGCCTGAACTGCGAGCACATCGAGCTTGATGCCATCTACCACGGGCCGCGGGGCCGTGATCTGAGCCGAGCGGCCTTCGCCCAAGCGGTGGAGCCCAAGCTCGCCTCATCGTGCTGGGTCGTGGACGGCTGGCACGAGCGGTTACTGGGGGATCTAGCGATCCAATGTGCTGATGAGGTCATTTTCCTCGACCCTCCGCTGCTGACCTGCTTGAGGAGGATTGTGGCTCGGTCCTTCGTCGAGATCGTCTGCCGCAAGCCCCTCTGGAATGACAACCGCCAGACGTGGTCGGGCGCTTTCGGCGGACGTGACTCTCTGCTCGGTTATGCGCTTCGCCGTCACGGCGACCTCCGGCGTCGCGTGCAGGAGCGGGTCCGGGCTGGCGACCTGCGCGTCGTTCATCTGCGAACTCGCAAAGATCTCGCGGCATGGCTGGACCAAACCTCCCGCGACTAGCGAGTACTGCTTGGAGGCTTGCTGTTTCGATTCGTCGTGTCGGTGATGTCCGACGCGGAGGAGATGGTCCCGACCGGGCGGCGAGCTGACTCTCTTTGAGGCTGTCGGCCGGAGTGGCCTGACTACCTTTTGTTGTGTCGCTCGTCGCCCGGTCGGGGATGCCCGGCGTGACTTGATAGGAGCGTGGCAGCGCCCAAAGCAAGCCGTGTCCGCCGGACGTCCAACTTCTCGAAGTGGAAAGGAAGTGGACGAGGTCATGATCGTGCTCGGGGCGGACGCCCACAGAGCTCGCACACCGTCGCTGCCGTCAACGTCGCGACCGGGCAGCTGCTTGATGACAAGACCGTGCAGGTCGGTGAGCGCGGCTTCGCTGCGCTGCTGGCATGGGCGCGCAGTCTCGATCGGGAGCGTGTCTGGGCGCTGGAGGACTGCCGGCACGTCTCCGGTGTGCTGGAGCGCTTTCTGATCGCTCGCGGAGAACGCGTCGTGCGCGTCTCGACGCGGCTGATGGCCGGCACGCGCCGCGCCAGCCGCGAGCGCGGCAAGTCTGATCAGATCGACGCGACCTCGGTCGCGCGGGCCGCGTTGGCGGCCGGGATCCCGACGCTCCCCACAGCCGCGCTGGATGGCCCCGAGCTTGATCTGCGGCTGCTCGTCGACCACCGCGAGCGGCTGGTGCGGATGCGCACGGCGCTCAACAACACCCTGCAGTGGAACCTGCACGACCTCTGGCCCGAGCTCAAGCTGCCGGGCAGCTCCTTGTTCTACGCGAAGTGGAGCGCGCGCATCGCACGTCGCCTGGCTCGCGCTGAGCAGACGATGCGCGTGCGGATCGCGCGCGATCAGTTGCGCCGCCTGCGCGAGCTGACGCAGACGATCAACGCCCTCGAAACGGAGATCGGCGAGCTCGTCGGGGCGATCGCGCCGCAGCTGCTTGACCAGCCGGGCGTGGGAGCGCTGACCGCGGCCAAGCTCGTCGGCGAGGTCGCCGGCGCCGGACGCTTCGCAAGCGACGCCAAACTCGCCCGAGCCGCCGGAATCGCACCCATACCCGCCAGCTCCGGACGCACCCAACGCCACCGCCTGGACCGCGGCGGCAACCGCCAGATCAACGCCGCCATCCACCGCATCGCCATCACCCGCGCCCGCTGCGACCAGCGAACCAAGCACTACATCGAGCGCAAGAAAGCCGAGGGCAAGACCACCCGTGACGCCATCCGCTGCCTCAAGCGCCACATCATCCGCGAGATCTGGCAGCTGCTACGCGCCCCCACCCAGACCAGAATCACTCCCTCTCTCCTACTGACTTCTTGACATAGGAGCAGCTTGCTGATGCGCACGCAAACGGCCGCGTCGCACGCGCTGCGGATCCGGAGAAAGGAGATCATCAGCTACGGCCAGTCGCTCGGCGACGTTCATTCCGTGCCGGCGCCAGGCCTCGGAGACGAGGCGCCACGAGGAGTCGCGACTG
>CADCVQ010000171.1 GCA_902806175.1 uncultured Solirubrobacteraceae bacterium | reverse complement strand
CGCCCGGGCCCGCGGGACCGGGCGGTCCGCAGGGACCAGGCGGGCAGCCGGGCCCGCCCGGTGACGCCGTCGTCGCCGCGCGAGCCGGCCGCACGCTCGAGCTTGCCGTGAGCCACGCGACGCTGCGCGCGCGCCGGCGGCTGACGCTCAGGGTACGCCTGGAGGCCTTCGCCGACCTCGCCGGCTGTCAGGCCCGGCAGCTCGTGCAGATCCAGCGGCGCCGGCCTGCCTCGGTCACGTTCAAGACGTTCGCCGACCGGCGAACGTCCTCCGCTGGGTCCCTCTCTCTGCGCACGCGACCGCGCGCGACCTACGTCTACCGCGCCCGCGTGTCGCAGACCGCGCGTTGCGCGGGCGCCGTGTCCAACCGCGAGCGCGTGGCGCTGCGGCTGCGCTGAAGGCCGGCCGCGTCCCAGAACACACGAAGGGCGCCGCATCGACGGCGCCCTTCGCAACTTCTGACTGGACTTCTAACCCGAGCTAGACCTTCGTACTGACTGCCGGTGGGACCAATCCGGCGCCTGGCTCAGGGGTGGCCCGGTTTGGATTCGCTGGTCTAGCCAGCCTCCCGACCTAGCGGCCGAGCACCTCCAGGGTCCCGCAAGAACTTGAGCTGATTCGGACCACCTCCTTTCTCTGGTGAGAAAAGCGTAGCGGACCCCGACGACACGTGCGCACCTACCGCGACGAATTGGCGTGTCGGGCTCTGAGGGTCACGCGCCGAGCCGCGCGGGCCCCGCCTCCTCGGCGACGATGCTCCAGCACACGACCAGCAGCAGCAGGTCCGGGACCCCCGCGCTACCAGGCACGAAGGCGATGTCGAGCTGCATGCCCTCCGGCCGCGGCGTCGGGCGCAGCGTGAGCGCTGCGTCGGGTCGCAGGCGAAGGCGCCACTCGGTGGCGAGCCCCAGCTCGCGCCGCAGGCTCGCGGTCCGGTCGCCGATGCGGACGCGGCCGCCGCGCATGCTGCCGTGGTAGTAGCACGCGGCCTCCTCGCCGGCGGCGTCGCGTGCGACGACCTGCCAGGTCGCGGCGAGCGCCTCCCGGTCGCCCTCGATCGTCAGCCGCCAGCTGGACTCTCCGACCTCGGCGCGGGCGCCGAGATCTCCCTCTGTGACGATCCGGCCGACGACGCCATCCGCGCGGCGCAACTCGAAGGCGCCGGCGGAGGGAGCGAACGTCAGCGGTTGCGTCACGGCCGCGTCGCCCGCACCCGGGTGGGCTACTGCGCCGGCGGGTCGCCGCCCGGGTCGTCGGCGCCTTCGGGATCGGGCGCGTCGTCGGGATCGGGCGCACCGTCCGGGTCGGAGACCTCGGCCAGCTCGGCGACCACCACCTCCTCGCCGTTGGCGTGCGCGGTCTCGACGATGAGCGCGACCGCCGAGACGAAGTCGTCGTCCTTCATGTTCATGAGCCGCACGCCCTGCGCGAGGCGCCCGTAGCGACTGATCCCGCGCACAGCGGTGCGCTGGACCATCCCACTCTGGGAGATGAAGACGAGCTCCTCGTGCTCGCGCACGACGAGCGCGGCGGCGAGCGCGCCCTTGGCATCGGTGAGCTTGATCGTCCCGACGCCCATCGTGCCGCGGTTGGTCCGGCGGTACTCCGCGATCGACGTGCGCTTGCCAAAGCCGTTCTCGGTCACGACGAGCAGCTCCTGGTCGTCGCGCGCGACGTCCATCACGAGCACCTCGTTGTCGGGTTGGTCGACGTTCATCCCCCGTACGCCGGAGGTGTCGCGCCCCATCGCGCGCACGTCGGACTCCTTGAAGCGCACGGCCTGGCCCTTACGCGAGACGATCAGGATGTCGTCCTCGCCGCTCGTGCGGCGCACGCTGACGAGCTCGTCGTCGTCGCGGATGTTGATCGCGATGATGCCGTCGGCCTTGATCGGCGTGTTGTAGGCCACGAGCTCGGTCTTCTTGACGATGCCGCGCTTCGTCGCGAAGACGACGTAGCGCCCCTCGCTGAAGTCCCGCGTCGAGAGCACCGACTGGATCCGCTCGCGCTCGCGCAGCGGCAGGACGTTGACGAGCGCGCGCCCCTTCGCGGTGCGCGACGCCTCCGGCAGCTCGTAGACCTTGGAGCGGTAGACCTTGCCGCGGTTGGAGAAGAACAGCAGGTAGTCGTGCGAGGACGTCACGAAGAGGTGCTCGATGAAGTCGCCGTCCTTCATGTCCATCCCCGTCACGCCGCGCCCGCCGCGCTGCTGGGCGCGGTAGGTCGTCAGCGGCAGCGACTTGATGTAGCCGGACTTCGTGATCGTGATGACCATCTGCTGCTCGGGGATCAGGTCCTCGATCCCGATCTCGTCCTCGGAGTCGGTGATCAGCGTGCGCCGCTCGTCGCCGAAGCGCTCGGCGATCTCCTCGAGCTCCTCGCGCACGATCTCGTAGACGCGCGCCTCGCTGCCGAGGATCTCGCGCAGCTCGCCGATCCGCTCGACCTTGTCGTCGTGCTCGGTCTTGATCGAGCCGGCCTCGAGCGCCGTGAGCTGCGACAGGCGCAGGTCGAGGATCGCCGACGCCTGGATCTCGGTCAGCGAAAAGCGCGCGACGAGCTCCTCGCGCGCGCCTTCGCGGTCGCGCGACGCGCGGATCAGCTCGATGATCGCGTCGAGGTTGTCGAGCGCGATCAGCAGGCCCTCGAGCACGTGCACGCGGCGCTCGAGGACGCGCAGCTCGTGCTGCGTGCGCCGGACGATGATCTCGCGCTGGTGGTGGACGTAGTGCTTGATGACCTCGCGCAGCGAGAGCGTCCGCGGCACGCCGTCGACGAGCGCGACGACGTTGACGCCGAAGGTCGTCTGCAGCGCGGTGTGCTTGTAGAGCTGGTTGAGGACGACGTCGGGGATCTCGTCGCGCTTGAGCGTGATCACGATCCGCATCCCGCCGCGCTCGGAGGAGTGGTCCTCGAGGTCGGCGATCCCGCTGAGCTTCTTCTCGCGAACGAGCTCGGCGATCTTCATGACGAGGCCGTTCTCGCCGCCCTTCTTCACCGCGTACGGAAGCTCGGTGACGATCAGTGCCTCGCGCCCGCGACCGACGTCCTCGGTGTGCGCCTTGCCGCGCACGCGCACGCGGCCGCGGCCCGTCTCGTAGGCGTCGAGGATCCCCTGGCGGCCGAGGATGATGCCGCCGGTCGGGAAGTCCGGACCCGGCATGTGCGCCATCAGCGACGGCGTGTCGATCGCCGGGTCGTCGATGAACGCCACGACCGCGTCGACGACCTCGCGCAGGTTGTGCGGCGGGATGTTCGTCGCCATGCCGACGGCGATCCCGGACGAGCCGTTGACGAGCAGGTTGGGGAACCTGGCCGGCAGCACGACCGGCTCCTGCTTGCGGCCGTCGTAGTTGGGCACGAAGTCGACGGTGTCGGCGTCGAGGTCGCGCAGCATCTCCATCGCCATGCGCTCCAGGCGCGCCTCGGTGTAGCGCATCGCCGCCGGCGGGTCGTCGTCGATCGAGCCGAAGTTGCCCTGGCCGTCGACGAGCTGGTAGCGCATCGAGAACTCCTGCGCGAGGCGCACGAGCGCGTCGTAGATCGCCGAGTCGCCGTGCGGGTGGTAGTTGCCCATCACGTCGCCGACGATCGATGCGCACTTGCGGTACGGCCGCGTCGGGCCGAGGCCGTTCTCGGACATCGAGAACAGCACGCGGCGGTGCACGGGCTTCAGGCCGTCGCGCACGTCGGGCAGCGCGCGCCCGACGATGACGGACATCGCGTAGTCCAGGTACGCCGAGCGCATCTCGTCCTCGAGCGCGCGCGGCTCGACGTTGCCACCGCCGAGGATGTCGATCGAGGACATCGCTACACGTCCAGGTTGGCGACGAGGCGGGCGTTGTCCTCGATGAACTGCCTGCGCGGCTCCACCATGTCACCCATGAGCATCGAGAAGATCAGGTCGGCCTGCGTGGCGTCCTCGATCCCGACCTGCGCGAGCGTGCGCGTCGCGGGGTCCATCGTCGTGTCGCGCAGCTGCGCGGCGTTCATCTCGCCGAGGCCCTTGAAGCGCTGCAGCGAGATGCCCTTCTGGGCGACCGTCAGGACGGCCTCGCGCAGGGCCTCGAAGGACAGCGCGTCCTCGCTGGTGTCGCCGAGCTTGACGGTGAACGGCCCGCGGCCGGCCAGCTCGACGAGCTGGCCGTGCACGCGGGTGAAGTTGCGGAAGTCCTGGCTGTCGAACAGGCGCCGCGGGATCGGCAGCACGCGCGCCAGGCCCGACTTCGGCTCGACCGCGCGGACCGTGATCGTAACCGCGTCCTGGCGCACGAGCGACGTCTCGTAGGGCGCGTTCTCGATCCCGTCGCGCTCGATGAGCTCGATCGCCGATTCGGCGGTGGAGACCTGCTCGTCGAGCACGCCGGACTCCTCGAGGAACGTCACGACGTCGTTGGTGTACTCCGCCCGCAGGGTCGAAGCCCAGCCCTCGTACTGCTTGAGCAGGCGCGAGAAGCGCTGCCAGCGCGGCTCGGTCAGCTTGAACTGCGACGCGTCGCGATCGAAGACCATCATCTTCTCGAGCTTGTCCGACAGCAGGATCTGCTCGAGCTCGGAGTCCTTCTCCACGTAGCGCTCGCTGGACCCCTGCTTGAGCTTGTAGAGCGGCGGCTTGGCGATGTACACGTAGCCGGCCTCGATGAGCTCGGGCATCTCGCGGAACAGCAGCGTCAGCGCGAGCGTGCGGATGTGCGCGCCGTCGACGTCGGCGTCCGTGTTGGATGCCACAAGTCCGCCGAAGCCGGCGACGAAGTTCTCATCCACGTCGACGGAGAAGTCGTAGACCCGGCCGCCCGAGGCGGCTGCCGACACCTTGGTGACCTTGAGCCCGACGACATCGCCGCTTGGCGTCCCATACCACCGGCGATCGTGCCGCGGCCCGGCCAACGCCGCGTGGAGCGTCGCCGCGCCCTTGTGATCACCCCAGATCGGCCGCAGTCGCTGGAGGTCCTCGCGCCCCGTCACCACCACGTTGTAGCTCGGATGGCGGGTGTGGATGAGCGCGCCGCTCGCCATCGTCGCGGCCCGCCCGGGCGTGCTGTTCTGGCTGACGCCGGCAACGACGCCGTAGCTGCCGAGCAGCAGGCTCATCGCAGCTGCGACATCGCGCGACGAGGTCGCAAAGCTCATCCGCCCGGCCGTACAGCAGCCGTCGCCCGCCAGGTATCCGCGCAGGAACGCCGATCGCAGATTCTCGTCGACCTCGAACGCCAGGCCGGGCACGCGCTTCGTGACCGCGCTGGCGCGCGCGAAGCCGAAGACGTGCGACCACACGAGGGCCGCGACGCGGTTGGTCAGGCGCAGCTCGGACACGCGCGGCGGCGACTCATACAGCCGCGTGGCCCGGCCGAAGACGCTCGCGACGGCGCGCTCGAGCTCGGGCAGGAAGTGGGCGTTGCCGCTCCCGATCGCCAGGCGGATACCGGCGCGTGGGCTGCCCGATCCTTCGGCCATGTAGAAGCCCAAGAGCGTCATGAGCGGTGCATCCACCGCGATGAAGCGCGGGATGGAGTCCGTGGCATGGTGCGCCGGCGTCAGGACGACGTCTTCGCGGCCTTCGAAGAACTCGAGGTCATCGGCGCTGAGATCCGCGAGCCGGACGTAGGGTCGCACCCGGTTGCGCGGGGCGCCCTTGTACTGTCGCGTCCACGTCCGGTCCAGCCGGCTCTCGGCAATTGAGACGCGGGTGAGCATCGCGTCCACGTCGCCGCCCACGGCGTCGACGTACGCGGCGAAGTTCGGCAGCGTCGGCCGTGACGTGCCCTTCTCCCACGCGTAGAACGTCACCGGCTGCCTGATGCCGACGCGCTCGCACAACGCGACGTTCGTCAGCCCGCTGGCCCTGCGCAGCGCGGCAAGCTCCCCGCGGACGGCCGCAGGGACGTCGACGCGCGACGCGGTCATCTCCGTGTCGTGGGCGTACTCCGCGCGGACCTTCCAGCGACCCCAGGCCTCGACCCCGTCGCCTCGCACCCAGACCTGCGCCGCCGCTGACGGAATGCGCCACAGCTCCCGCATCACGTCGATGCGTCGCGGTGCGGTCGTGGGCAGACGCACGGTGCGTGGGGCGGCCACGCGATCACCGACCGCGAGCTCGTCGCCACGCTTAGGTCGCAACTCCCCCTCGTCGAGCACATACAGCGAGTGGTTGGCGGTCACGCGGATCGAGCGTCCGTACTGCGTCTGCACCTCGACGAGCGGCTCGGCGGTGGCGTGCGAGATCACGGCTTTGATCGGACGGAATCGGATCTCGTGGTCCGCCTTGCCGACGCAGAGCACCTCACCGAGCTCGCCCGGCTGCCCGGCGTGCACCTTCCTGTAGTCCTGCGGCCCGCTCACCGGAGCGTGCTCGACCCACGGGTCGATGTAGTCGTCGACGCGCGTGAGCCGGGTGCGCCCGCCACGGTCGCGCACCAGCACATGCTCGGCTCCGTCCACGCTCATGAGGATGATCTTGTGGTAGCGCGCGTTGTCGAGGTTGAACTCGTCGCGCACGCCGGTGCCGATCGCCGTGATGAGCGCCTGGATCTCGGTGTTCTTGAGCACCTTGTCGATGCGGCTCTTCTCGACGTTGAGGATCTTGCCGCGCAGCGGCAGCACGGCCTGCGTGTTGCGATCGCGCCCCTGCTTGGCAGAACCGCCGGCGGAGTCGCCCTCGACGATGAACAGCTCGGCGAGCGACGGGTCCTTGACCGAGCAGTCGGCGAGCTTGCCGGGCAGCGTCGAGTTCTCCAGGGCGGACTTGCGCCGCGTGAGGTCGCGCGCCTTGCGCGCGGCCGCGCGCGCCTGGGCAGCGGAGACCGCCTTGCGGATGATCGCGTTGCCCTCGGTGGGATTCTCCTCGAGGAACTCCGCGAGGCAGCTGTTGACGACCGTGGCGACGAAGCCCTCCATGCCGGGGTTGCCGAGCTTGGTCTTCGTCTGGCCCTCGAACTGCGGATCGGCGAGCTTGGCGGAGACGATCGCCGTCAGGCCCTCGCGCACGTCCTCGCCGCTGAGGTTCTCGTCCTTGCCCTTCAGGAGCCCCTTGTCGCGGGCGTAGCGGTTCAGCGTGCGCGTCAGCGCCGAGCGAAAGCCCGACAGGTGCGAGCCGCCCTCGTGCGTGTTGATGTTGTTGGCGAAGGAGAACACGGATTCCTGGTAGGTCGTGTTCCACTGCATCGCGATCTCGACGGCGCCCTCCTTGCTCTCGCCCTCGAAGAAGACGACCTTGCGGCCGATCGGCTCCTTGTTCTTGTTGAGGTAGCGCACGAAGTCCTCGATGCCGCCCTCGTACTGAAAGGACGCCGACGCACCCTCGCCGCGCTCGTCGGTGATCGAGATCTTCAGGCCGCGTGTCAGGAAGGCGGTCTCGCGCAGGCGCTGCTCGAGCACGGCGAAGTCGAGCGTGAGCATCTCGAAGATGCCGGCGTCGGGCCGGAAGGTGATCGCCGTGCCGGTCTGCGTGCTGGGCTCGCCCTTGACGAGCGGGCCCTGCGGAACGCCGCGCTCGTAGGTCTGGCGCCAGACGTGGCCATCGCGGCGGATCTCGATCTGCAGCAGTTCGGAGAGCGCGTTGACGACCGAGACGCCGACGCCGTGTAGGCCGCCGGACACCTTGTAGCCGCCGCCGTCGCCGAACTTGCCGCCGGCGTGCAGCACCGTCAGCACGACCTGGACGGCCGGCAGCTTCTCCTTGGCCATCATCGCGACCGGGATGCCACGCCCGTCGTCGACCACCGTGACGGAGTTGTCGGGGTGGATCGTCACGTCGACGCGCGTGCAGTGGCCGGCGAGCGCCTCGTCCACGGAGTTGTCGACGACCTCGTAGACGAGGTGGTGCAGACCGCGCACGCCGGTCGACCCGATGTACATGCCGGGTCGCTTGCGAACTGCCTCGAGACCCTCGAGGACCGTGATGTCCTGTGCGTCGTATGAGCCCGCGCCGGTCTTGCCATCGAGCTTCTTGTCGTCCTTCGCCACCGAACCTCCGTACGTGAAGAAGCCCCGGGTCCGCGTCATCCGATGACGGGCCGGGGCCAGGCGCAGCCAGTTGCCATAAGGGTAGCACAAGCGCCTCACAATCCCGCTCGGCGGCTTGTGACAAAAGACCTGGAAATTGCAGCAAAAACAGGACCGATCACAGGCGCCGTCGCGCGGGCGGAGCGGGCGCTCCGAACGGGCGCCGCGCACGGACCGCGGCGCGGCGCGAAATGGTCGCGGCGCAAGCCGCAAACGCTCAGCGGGCGCGACGCCGGCCGGCCGTCGCGACGCAGCGGACCGCCTGCACGCGGTCGGACCCGAGCGCCTCGTTGAGCGCGTCGACGAGTACGGGTCCCATCAGATCGATCTCCTGCATCCAGACCGCCGACGAGCACAGCAGCGTCACGGTCCCCTCGCGCTCGGAGACCGGCGTCGCCTCGCTCGCGATGCCCGCGCCGGCCGCCTGCACCCACACGCGCTGCACGTCGGCGAGCAGCGTCGCGGGCGCCAGGCGCTGGGCCAGCGCCTCGACGGCGGTCGCCACCGGTCGCGGCGCGCGGCGCCTCATGCCGCCGCCGCCGTGTCGCGCAGTACCGCGCCGCCGCTGACGGCCAGCCGCGTGACGTTGGCGCCCTCCGAGCCGGGCACGTGCGCGAGGTCGGTCGTCGTGATGACGCTCTGGCCGCCGCCGCGCAACAGGTCGGCGAGCATCGCGCGGCGATCGGGATCAAGCTCGCTCATGACGTCGTCGAGCAGCATGAGCGGCAGCGTGTCGCGTTCCTCGGCAAGCGTCTGGCGCTCGGCGAGCAGCAGCGCGAGCAGGGCCAGGCGCTGCTCGCCCTGCGAGCCGTACGCGCGCAGCTCGCGTCCCGCGCGCAGAAACACGACGTCGTCGCGGTGCGGCCCGTGACCGGTGAAGCCGCGCTCGAGGTCGGACTCCACGCGCTCGGCGAGCTCCGCGGTGAGCCCGCCGGCGTCGGGGGCCTTCGAGCGCGGCCGGTAGCGCAGCTCGGCGCCCGTCCCGAGGCCGAGCGCGCCCGCGAGGGCGCCAAAGCGCCGCGCCAGCAGATCGACCACCGCGGCGCGATCGTCGCGCAACGCGATGCCGTGGCGCGCGAGCTCGGCGTCCCACGCGCGCAGCGACTCGCGCGATGCCCGACCGCCGCGGATCGCGGCAAGCAGCGCGTTGCGCTGGGCCAGCGCGCGGGAGTAGGCGCGTCGCGTCGCGCTGCGGGCGGGCCAGCTTGCGGCGATCACCTGGTCGATGTGCGACCGGCGCAGCGCCGGCGGGCCCTTGACGAGCTCCAGGCGGTCGGGCATGAAGACGCAGACGAGCGGGCGCATCTCGACGTCGACGAGGCGCTCCACAGCGACCCCGTCGGCCTGCAGCCGCTTGGCCTCGCCGGGACTGAAGCCGACCGCGAGCGCGTGGCCGCGGCCCTCCTCGTCACGCAGGTCGACCTCGACGCGCGCGGTCGACGCATCGAAGCGCACGACCTCGCGCTCGTTGGAGGTTCGGCAGGAGCGGCCGGTGCAGCCGAAGTACAGCGCCTCGAGCAGGTTCGTCTTGCCGGCGCCGTTGCGCCCGTGCACGACCGTCAGGCCGTCCCCGAGCTCGACGTCCGCGCGCTCGTAGCTACGAAAGTCGCGCAGCCGCAGACGGGTCGCGAACATGCTGACGGGATCGGGTTAGACGTTCAGCCTGATCGGCATGATCAGGTACAGGAAGCCGCTGCCGTCGGCGGACTCGATCAGGCCCGGGCGCAGCGGGCTGATGAGCTTCAGCACGAGGTCGCCGTCGGCGGCGCTCTCGAGGCCGTCGCGCAGGAACTCGGGGTTGAAGCCGATTTCGAATGCTTCGCCCGCGAACGGTACGGGCATCGCCTCGCTCGCCTCGCCGACGTCCGGTGTCTGGGCGGAGACCGTCAGCTCGCCCTCGCGGAAGGCCAGGCGCAGCGGGGCGTTCTTCTGCGCCATGAGGCTGATGCGGCGCACGACTTCGGCCAGTTCGGCGGAGGCCAGCGTCAGTTCGTGCTCGTAGGCCTCGGGCAGCAGTTGGCGATAGTTCGGGAACTGACCGTCGATCAGGCGCGACGACAGCACGTCGCCGCCGATCTCGAAGACGATCTGGTTGGAGCGCACCGACACGGTCAGGCTGTCGGACTGTGTCGCGCCGCCCGCCTGCGCGATGCGCGCGAGCTCCTGCAGCGCGCGCGCCGGCACATTGGCCTCGAAGCCGCCCTCCAGCGGCGCGTCGAGCTTCGTCTCCTTCACGCTCAGCCGGTAGGAGTCCGTCGCGACCATGCGCAGCTCGTCGCCGCTCGCCGACACGAGGATTCCCGTGAGGATCGGGCGCGTCTCGTCGCGCGAGGCCGAGCGCGCCACGCGGTTGATCGTCTCGACGAACGCATGCGCGGGCACGTCGACGACGTTCTCTCCGCCGGGCTCGGGCAACGGCGGGAAGTCCTCCCCGCGCAGCGTGCGGATGTGAAACCTGGCCGATCCGGAGACGACCTCGACGTCCTGCTCCGCCGGGCGCAGCTCGAACGAGGCGGCGTCACCGGGCAGCGAGCGAGCGACCTCGAGCATGAGGCGCGCGGGCAGCACGACGGCGCCCTCGCGCTCGACATCCGCCTCGAGGGGAACGCGCAGGCCGACCTCCATGTCGGTCGCGCGCAGTTCGGCGCCGGTGGAGGTCGCGTTGAGCTGGACGCCGGACAGCGCCTGCACCGCGCTGCGCGTCGAGGCGACGCGCGAGACGACGCCGAGCTGTGCGAGCAGATCCGCGCACGAGGTCGAGAACTTCACGATGAAGACCTCGATGAAAGAAGGATGGGAGTCATAGGGCGTGTGGAGATGTTCAGAACGTACGCGAAGCGCGCAAGACGCGGGCGCCACGACGACGCCGGCGCGCGCAGGGTTGTGCAGAGTGTGTCAACTGCTGCGGTCGTCAGGAGGCTGCATGAGGCGCCGCTCGAGATCCTGCACACGTGCCTGTGCAGTGGGATCGGCGGCGAGCCGCTGGGCGGCCTTGCGGCAGGCGTACAGGACGGTCGTGTGATTGCGCCCGCCGAAGTGCTCGCCGATCGCGGGCAGGCTCGCGCCGGTGTGCTGTCGCGCGAGGTACATCGCGAGCTGCCGCGGCCAGGCCACGCGACTGGTCCGCGTGGCGGAAAGGAGCTCCTCGCGGGTGACCTCGAAGGCGGCGCAGACAAGCTCCTGGATGCGATCGATCGTCGGCGGCTCGCGCCGGCCGACCACCTTGGGCGCCGGATAGAGCCCCGCGAGCACCTTTTCGGCGAGCGCTGCGTCGATCGATCGGCCCGTGAGCGAATGGAAGGCGACGACGCGGATCAGCGCGCCCTCCAGCGTGCGCGCGTTGGCCGTGATGCGGTGCGCGATCGCGTGCAGCGCAGCCTCGTCGGGCAGGTCGATGCAGTCGTGTTGGACGCGTTTGCGCAGGATCGCCAGGCGGGTCGCGAAGTCCGGCGGCGCAAGCTCGGCGACGAGGCCGGCCTGAAAGCGCTCGAGCAGGCGCTCCTCGAGCGCGGCCATGTCGGCCGGCAGGCGGTCGCAGGTCAGGACGAGCTGGCTGCCGGTCTCGTGCAGCGCGTTGAACGTGTGAAAGAACTCCTCCTCGGTCTTCACCTTGCGCTGTAGGAACTGGACGTCGTCGATCAGCAGCACGTCGGTCTCGCGAAAGTGCGCCTTGAAGTCCTCGGTGCCCTTCGTCTGGACGGCGGCGACAAAGGCGTTCGTGAAGCGCTCGGCGGTCGTCGAGCGCACGCGCAGCCCGCCGCCGTGCGTGCGGACGTAGTTGCCGATCGCGTGCAACAGGTGGGTCTTGCCCATGCCCGGCGGGCCATAGAGGAAGAGCGGGTTGTAGGCCTGGCCGGGCAGCTCGGCGACGGACAGCGCCGCGGCGTGGGCGAAGCGGTTGCAGTCGCCGATGACGAACTGGTCAAACGTGAACTTCGGGTGCAGCTCGGCGTCGTCGTCGCCCGTCGGCGTCGTCGCGAGGGCGGTGGCGCAGGGACGGTCGTCGAGCGCCGCTCCGGGCGCCGCGATCTCGATCTGCGTCTGCGGTCCGAGCACGCTCGCCGCACAGGCCTGCAGCAGGTCGCCGCAGCGGTCGGCGAGCCAGGTGCGGATCTCGTCGGGCGCGGTGATCACGAGGGTGTCGCCGATGAGCGCGCGTGGCTTCAGGGCGGCGAGCCAGAGCTCGAAGATGGAGTCCGGCACCGCCTCACGCAGCCGCGCGCGGATCAGCAACCAGTCACGGGCAAGGTCATCGGGGAAGCTTCCGGTCTGCGGGGGTACGGCAGGCGTGATCGACTCCTCCGGAGGGGCTGCGGCGACTGAGCGAGGACCCCGCGAGACAGCCGGGGCGGCGGCGAATATAGCAATGCCCCGGCGCCGCTCCGGAGCGCTTGTGAAGGGAGCCCGCTCGTCGCGGGAAAAACCTCCCAGGCGGGTCGGGGAGGTGATCGTGCGCTAGCATCGGCGCTCTCGTGAAGCGCACCTATCAGCCCAAGAAGCGCAAGCGCGCACGCACGCACGGCTTCCGGGAGCGGATGCAGACCAAGGCCGGCCGCGCGGTGCTCAAGCGCCGCCGCGCCAAGGGCCGCAAGAAGCTCACCGTCTGACCCGCGCGGCCGCGCGGGCCCGCCCTGCCGACGCTCTAGGCTCCCCTTCGTGGACGAGCCGCTCCCACGTGTTCCCAGCCCGCGCCGTGCGCGCCGCGGGCGGCTGTCGCGCAGCGCGGAGTTCGAGCGCGCCTACCGTCAGGGGCGCTCGCACGGCAACCGGCACTTCGTCGTGTACGCCTTTCCGCGTCCCGCCGACGCCGACGCCGACGCCGGGTCGGGCGCGGGCTCGCGGCTGGGGTTGTCGGTGTCGCGCAAGGTCGGTGGCGCCGTCGAGCGCAATCGCGTCAAGCGCCTGCTGCGCGAGGCCTTCGATGCCGAGGCGCAGGTCGTCCCGCCGGGACACGACGTGGTCGTCGTCGCGCGTCCGCCCGCCCGCGGGCTCGCCGAGCGCGAGGGCCTGGAAGGCGTGCGCAGCGCGCTGCGCGAGTTGCTCGAGCAGGCGGGGCGCGTATGAGGGCCGCGGTGCGCGCGGCGCAGGCGCCGATCCTGCTGTACCGGCGCGTGATCTCGCCTGCACTGCCACGGCGCTGCAAGTACGAGCCGACGTGCTCGGGGTACGCCGTCGACGCGCTGCAGGAGTTCGGCATACTTCGCGGGCTGGTGCTGGCGGTGTGGCGCGTTCTGCGCTGCAACCCGTTCAGCCACGGCGGATACGACCCGGTCGACGCCCAGCGCCTGTTCGCCACGTCTTCGCGCTCTCGCTGATCTCATGACCCACCTCGCCCTCATCGCGCCCGTGCAGTTCCTGGTGGACGTGCTCGAGCCGATCCTCGTCTGGATCCATGACACGCTCGGCGTCGGCTGGGGCATGTCGATCGTCCTGCTGACCGTGCTCGTGCGCGCCGCGATGGCGCCGCTGACCGTCAAGCAGTTCAAGTCGATGCGCGCGATGGCGGAGGTCGCGCCGAGGCTCAAGGAGCTGCAGGCCAAGTACAAGGACGACAAGCAGCGCCAGCAGCAGGAGATCATGAAGTTCTACGCGGAGAACAAGATCAACCCCTTCGCGTCCTGCCTGCCACTACTCGCGCAGTTTCCCTTCTTCATCGGGCTCTTCTACCTGCTGCAGAACGACCTGCGCGACGAGATCTGCGGTGACGCCCCGGGCGTCGTGGCGAACGCCGACGGCAAGCTGCCGCCGTGCGGGCAGATCGAGGGTGCCACGGGCGCCGAGCAGTTTCTGTTCATCCCCGACCTCACGGCGGGCGCCACCGGCTGGGTCCTGGCCGTCCTGATGATCCTCTACGTCGGTTCGCAGCTGCTGTCGACCCTGCTGACACCGTCCTCGCCGGACCGCAACCAGCGGATGCTGATGTACGGCCTGCCGCTCGTCTTCGCGATCTTCATCCTGCTCTACGACTTCCCGGCAGGGCTGCTCGTGTACTGGATCACGACGAACCTCTGGACCGTCGGGCAGGGCTATCTCATCCGCAAGAAGCTTGGGCCGATCATGCCCGTCAAGCCGGCCGGCGAGGCCGGCGACAAGGTCGGCGGTGGCCTCATGGCGAGGCTGCAGGGCGTCGCGGCGCCCGCGAAGGAGCCCGCGCCGGCGACCGCCAAGCCGGCACCGGGCGGACCGCCGCCGCCGCCGCCGCGCAAGAAGAAGAAGCGCTCGGGGCGCAGGCGCTGATGGCCGACGATCCCGGCGCGGCCGTCGAGGAACTGCTCGAGCGCGTCGTCACCGCGCTGGGGCTCGACGCGACCGTCGAGATCACAGACGACGGCGAAACCTGCACCGGCACGGTGCACGGCGAGGATCTGGGCCTGTTCATCGGCCGCCACGGCCAGACGATCGATGCCGTGCAGCACCTCGCGCAGCGGGTCTCCGGCGCACGCTCGGAGCATGGCCGGCGCATCGTCGTGGATGCCGAGGGCTACCGGGAGCGCCGCGAGGCGATCCTGCGCCGCCAGGCCGACCGTGCCGCCGAGGATGCCCTGCGCGGGAGCCGCCCGGTCGCGCTCGACGCGATGACCGCCAGCGAGCGGCGCCTCGTGCACGAGTACCTGCGCGAGCACGGCGAGGTGCAGACGTATTCCGAGGGCGACGAGCCCGACCGCCACCTCGTCGTCGCACCGCTCGCGCCGTAGCCGCCGCTCGCCGCCGTCCGGCGCCGGGAGCGTTTCACGTTTTTCTCCTCGGTGAAACACTTTCGCGGATGCTGAGCGAGACGGAGCGCGGCCTCGTCGCGGGGATCCTCATGAGCGAGGGGTCCTTCGGCGGCGACGGCAAGCAGCCGCACATCATGCTGCGCAAGCACATCCGCCACGAGTCGCTGATGCGCTGGCTCGTCGCGCGTTTTCCTCGGTCGCGCCTCTACGGCCCCTACCACCACGGCGATCGCTCGTACTATCAGTGGGTCGCGCGCGGCGCGGCGCTCGTGGAGGACGTGCTGCCGGTGCTGGACGAGCTGGTGGTGCCCGAGCTCGACGCCCACGCGGCCGCGCGGCTGGCGGAGCTGCGCGAGCGCTACGCCCCGTACATCGCGCGCGTGCAGGCGCGCAGCGGCACATGAACGTCGCGCGACGGCTCGAGCAACTCGCCGCCCTGCACGCGCTGCCGCCTGGGGCCGCGCAGGCGCTTGACCGTCTGCTCGGGCTCGTGTCGAGCGATCCGGCGGCCCCGACGACCGTGCGCGATCCCGCGGTCGCGGTCGATGCCCATGTCGCGGACGCCCTGGTCGCACTTGAACTGGACCGGGTGCGCGCTGCTCGGCACGTGGCGGACCTCGGCGCCGGCGCGGGCTTCCCCGGGCTGGTGCTCGCGGCGGCGCTGCCGGCCGCGGAGGTCGCGCTCGTCGAGTCCAACCGGCGCAAGTGCGAGTTCCTCGAGCGCGCCGCCGCGCAGATGGGCCTCGCGAACGCCGTCGTCGTCGCGGAGCGCGCCGAGTCCTGGCCGGCCGGCCTGGGGACGCGCGATCTCGTGACGGCGCGCGCCCTCGCGCCGCTCGCGGTACTCGTGGAGTACGCGGCGCCGCTGCTCGTCGAGGGCGGCGCGCTGCTGGCCTGGAAGGGCGCACGCGACGACGCCGAGGAGGCCGACGGGGCGGCGGCCGCCGCAGCGACGGGTCTCGTGCTCGGCGAGGTCCGCCCGGTCACGCCTTGGAACGGGGCCGAACGGCTGCATCTGCACCTCTACGTGAAGGTTCGTACGACGCCGAACCGTTTCCCGCGGCGCCCGGGAATCGCCAGCAAACGGCCACTGCGAGCCTCAGCCTGACAGCCACCGTCGAGGCTTCGCCGCCGAACGTTCACGCGCTCCGACCGTTCGCACCGCTACCGTCTGTCGCGCATGGGAACCGTCTACGCGATCGCCAACCAGAAGGGCGGAGTCGGCAAGACGACGACCGCGGTCAACGTCGCGGCGTGCATCGCCGAGGCGGACTTCGCGACGCTGCTCGTCGACATCGACCCGCAGGCCAACGCGACGCTCGGCCTCGGCGTTGCGAAGGACACCGAGCCCAACGTCTATGACGTCCTCGCCGGCCGCTGCACGCTCGACGAGGCGCTGACGGAGACCGCGATCGACTCGCTCAAGCTCGTGCCTGCGCACCCCGACCTCGCCGGCGCGAACATCGAGCTGCCGCGCGAGCCGGGTTCGGAGACGCGCCTGCGCGAGGCGCTCGCGGGAGCGCGGGAGCGCTTTGACTACGTGCTGCTGGACTGTCCGCCGTCGCTGGGGCCGCTGACCGTCAACGCGCTCGTCGCGGCCGACCGCGTCATCGTGCCGGTGCAGACGGAGTACTTCGCGCTGGAGGGGCTCGCCGGGCTGCTCGACACGCTGGCGCTGATCCAGCGCGAGCTCAACCCGCGGCTGACGGTCGCGGGCATGCTGCTGACGATGCACGACGGCCGCACGCGGCTGGCGCGCGACGTCGAGCGCGAGGTGCGCGAGCACTTCCCCGCGCTCGTCTTCGACACGGTCATCCCGCGCAACGTGCGCGTGGGCGAGGCGCCGAGCTTCGGCCGCCCGGTGACGCATCACGATCCGCACTGCGCGGGAGCGGACGCGTACTTCGAGCTGGCCAAGGAGGTCGTGCGGGCGGGGTCGGCGCCATGAGCCCGACGTCGCGAGGGATGGGGCGCGGGCTGGCGGAGATCCTCAGGGTGTCGGGCACGCCGGCGGTGACCGGCGACGATCTGCGCAACGTGCCCGTCGAGCTGATCGCGCCCAACCCGAGGCAGCCGCGACGATCCTTCGACGAAGCGGCGCTCGCCGCGCTGGCGGGCTCGCTGCGCGAGCGCGGCGTCCTGCAGCCCGTGCTCGTGCGCCCCAGCGCGGGCGGCACCTACGAGCTCGTCGCCGGCGAGCGGCGCTGGCGCGCCGCGCAGATCGCAGGCCTGGAGAGCGTGCCGGCGATCGTGCGCGACCGCGACGACGCCGAGGCGCTCGAGGCAGCGCTGATCGAGAACATGGCGCGCGAGGACCTCAATCCGGTCGAGGAGGCGCGCGCCTGCGCCGCACTGGTCGAGGAGCTCGGGCTCACGCGCGAGTCCGTCGGGCTGCGCGTCGGGCGCAGCCGCGTGGCGGTGACGAACCTCCTGCGCCTGCTCGACCTCCCCGACGAGGCGCTCGCGCTGCTCGAGCGCGGCGACCTTTCGGAGGGGCACGGCCGCGCGCTGTTGTTGGCGGCCGATCACGGCGATCGTCGCCGGCTGGCGCGCTCGGCTGCCGACGAGGGCTGGTCGGTGCGCGTGCTCGAGACACGCGCCCGTGCCGCCAACGAGCCGGCCGGCGCGCCCGGCACGGCAAAGGCCGCCGCCGCGCCGCACCCCGACCAGCAGGCCGCGGCCGAGCAGATCGCCGACGCCCTCGGCGGCGCGCTCGGGATCGAGGTCACCGTGAAGTCGCGCGGCAGCGGCTATCGCGTCGAGCTCGCCTTCGACGATCCCGCCGAGGCGCTCGCCCTCGCTCGCCGCCTGCGCCCTCGCGCGGTCGCGTAGCCGGCGCTAGACTCGACGGCCGTCACGGGCGATTAGCTCAGTCGGTTAGAGCGCTTCTCTGATAAGGAAGAGGTCCCAGGTTCGAATCCTGGATCGCCCACTCGGAGTCAGCAGGTCGTAGCTGACGCCTCGGGCAGCTGTGCCTCGGCGTCGGTGGGAGGCGCTGCTGGCACTGCTGGAGTTGACGCGCCCGAGCATGAACGCGGTGGCCCAACCCTCCACGCCGGTGCACCGTACCGCGGGCGAGCACGTTCGCTCGCCGCCGCGCGCTGTTGTAGGTTCGCGTCGGCGCTGATCCGACCCGGGACGGGAGTCTCACGCGGGGTGTGGGCATGACTTTCAGAAGCACGATGGGCCGCTCAAGACCGCGGAGCGCGAGGATCGTGCCTGCGATCATCGCGCTGGCGGCCGGCGCTCTGGCGCTCGGCGCCTGCGGCGACGACGAGGATGGCGGCGCCGGCACAAGCCGCGTCACCGTCCAGGTGGGCGTCCTGCCGATCGCCGACGTGGCGCCCCTCTACCTCGGACGCGAGCGGGGGTTCTTCGCGGACGAGGGGCTCGAGGTGAGGCCGCGCGTGATCGGCGGCGGCGAGATCGTCCCTTCGGTCGTCAGCGGTGACCTCCAGTTCGGCTGGTCGAACACGACCTCCCTGATCGTCGCGCGATCCAAGGGCCTGCCGCTGCGAATCCTGCGGCGCGGCGTCCGGGGCGGGTCGCGCCCGTCCGAGTCCTCGGCGGACATCCTGGTCAGGAAGGGCGCTCCGATCGGGCGTCCGCAGGACCTCGAGGGAAGGACGATCAGCGTCGCCGGCCTCGGAAGCGTCTCCACCCTCACCGCGAACGCGGCACTCGAGAAGCGGGGCGTCGACGTCTCGAAGCTCAGATTTCTCGAGATTCCGTTCCCCCAGGCGGTTCCCGCGCTCGACAGCGGACGCGTCGACGCCGCGTACGTCGCCGAACCGTTCGCCACGCTCGGCGTGCGCGCCGGTCACCGGTCCATCAGTCGTCCGATCCTGGAGACCGCCCGCGACTACATCGTCGCGACGTACTTCACGACCGACAGCTACATCGCCGACAACAGCGACGTGGTCGCACGCTTCGACAAGGCCGTCAACAGGTCGTTCGACTACGCCTCCGCGCACCCCGAGGAGGTGCGGCGCGTGCTGCCGACCTATACGGAGGTCCCTCCCGCGATCGCACAGAAGATGCGGCTGCCGGACTTCTCGCGCTACACGGATACGTCGACGCTCGCGCTCACCGCGCGGCTCGCCAAGAAGTACGGCTACCTCGAGAAGGAGCCCGACATCGCCGCGCTGCTCTACGAGCCCTGAGCATCCGGGCTCGCGGGCTGGCGAGCGGCCTCCTGCTTGATCACGCGGTTCACATGGGTGCGCAGCCGGGTGAACTCCGCCAGGGCCTTGGTCTCGATCTGGTCGCGCGGCTCCGGCAAGCCCACCAGCACCGTTTCCCGGATGCGACCGGGCGCCCGCGTCAGCACGACGATCCGGTCGCCGAGATAGACCGCCTCGTCGATGTCATGGGTGACGAAGACGACGGTCACTCCGAAGCGCTGCCTCAGTTGCAGGATCAGATCCTCGAGGTCCGCGCGCGTCTGGGCGTCCACAGACGCGAACGGCTCGTCCATCAGCAGGACCGAGGGCTGGTACGCCAGCGCCCGTGCGATCGCGACCCGCTGCTGCATGCCGCCCGAGAGCTGCCATGGATAGTGATCGACGAAGCGCCCGAGGCCGACCTCGTCGAGCGCCGTCTCGGCGCGCGCCGCGCCCTGCTTGCCCAGCCGCTTGCGGCGAAGCGGGAACGCGACGTTCTGGCGGGCCGTCATCCACGGAAACAACGAGCGGTTGTATTCCTGGAACACCAGGGCCATCTCGTCGGGCGGGCGGGCCACGCGCTTGCCGCGCAGGACGACCGATCCCGCCGTCGGCGCCAGCAGTCCCGCAACGCAGCGCAGCAGCGTCGTCTTGCCGCAGCCGGACGGGCCGATCACGCACACGAACTCGCGCTCCTCGACGGCGAACGTGAGCTCGCTGATCGCGGGGGTGGCCGCGGCGCCCTCGCCGTAGACCTTGCTCAGCTCGTGGACCTCGAGCAGGCTCACGTTCGCGCGAGGGCGCTGGAGCGGGTCGCGCGATGCCAATGCAGCATGCGGCGCTCGATGCGGGTGAGGCCGCGGTTCAGCGCGTAGCCCAGCAGGCCGAGCAGCAGGATCCCCGACCACATTTCAGCGATCGCGAACGAGCGTTGGGATTGGAGGATGAAGAACCCGATGCCGTTTGAGCTGGCGACCATCTCGCTGACCACCATGACGATGATCGCGACCGACAGGCTGATGCGCATGCCCGCGAAGATCTGGGGCAGGGCCGCGGGCAGGATGACGAAGCGAAGACGATCACGGCGCCGGATGCCGTAGGAGCGCGCCGTCTCCACGAGCGTCGTCTCGACGCCCGCAACGCCGTCGATGGCGTTCAGCAGGATCGGCCAGATACAGGCCATCGCGATGATGAAGACCTTCATCACGTCGCCGATCCCCAGCGCGACGATTCCCGCCGGGATGAGCGCGGGTGGCGGGATCGCCCGCAGGAACTCGACGATCGGCCCCACCGCCCCCCGCGCGGTGCGCGAGCCGCCGAGCAGGATCCCGCCCCCGATCCCGATCACGACGGCGATCGAAAAACCCGCGGTCAGGCGCGCGAGGCTTGGAACGACGTCGCTGCCGGCGCGCGCGAAGACCCAGGTGTCGCCGAACGTCGCGAGGATGTCCGGCAGCGGCGGGAAGTAGAAGGAGTCGCTGCCGGCCGACCAGATCCACCAGACCGCGAGCAGCGCCAGCGCCATGGCGAGCTCGATCGCTGCAGCGGTCACCCTGCGCATCAGCGCGCGTGCTCCAGGCGCCGCACGGAGACGTGCCAGTGCAGCACCCGGCGCTCGATCCGGGCGAACACGCTGTTCAGCGCCCAGCCCGTGACTCCGATGACGACGATGAGCGCGTACATCAACTCGACGGCGCCGCCCTCCCCGGCGAGGTTGATCGAGCGCCCGAGGCCCGCCGAACCGATCACGAGCTCGGCGGTCACGGCCAGCATCAGCGCAACCGACGACGAGATCCGCAGCCCGGTGGCGATGTACGGGACGGCGCCCGGCAGCGTGACGAGCACGAGGCGCTCGGTGCGCCCGAGCCCGAAGGAGCGGGCGGTGTCCATGGCCACCGGATCGGTGTCCTGAACCCCGTAGATCGTCTGGATCAGGAGCGGCCACAAGCAGGCGAAGACGACGAGGAACAGCTTGCTCTGAAAGCCCGTCCCGTAGACGAGCACCACGAGCGGGACGAGCGCCACCGACGGGATCGGACGCAGGAACTCGATCGGGAGCGCCAGCAACCGGTGCAGCAGCGCACTCGAGCCGACGACGATGCCGAGCGGTACGGCGATCGCGAACGCGAGCGCCAGCCCGAGCGCCCAGCCGCCGAGCGTGTTGGCGAGATCACTCCACAGCGTCGCGCTGCCGAGCTCGCGGGCGAGGGTGCTGAAGATCTTGGTCGGTGGCGGAAAGTGACGGCTCGAGATGAGCTCGGTTCGAGTCACTGATTCGAGCACCGAGAGCGCAGCGAGCACGCCCAGCGATCCGTACGACCAGTTTGGGAGACGTCGGCGCCGCGCCACCGTTGTGATTCGAGCCCCTCGCTCCAAGCCGCACAGAAAAGCGGTCTCATACTATGGGCGAACGCAGCAACGGCTCAATACGGGCCGCCACGACGGTGGAGATCTCAGTGGACCGAACGAGTGCCGAGCAGTTCAGCGACATCGCACGGCGGCGCTCGGCGGACGCGCGGCGCGGCAGCCTCCCCGAGCAGCTGACGAGCTTTGTCGGGCGTTCCGGCGAGCTCGCACGCGTGCGAGAGCTGCTGGGTGAAGTTCGCCTGCTCACGCTCGTGGGCGCCGGTGGCTGCGGCAAGACGCGCCTGGCCATCCAGAGTGGGTCCGACGGCGCCGCGGGCTTTCCCGACGGGGTGTGGTGGGTCGAGCTCGCGGCGCTCGAGAACGCCGAGTTGCTGCCGAGCGCCGTGACCGCCGCCTTGGGGCTGCGTGATCGCCGCGGCCAGGCGCCGCTGGAGGTACTGCTCGAGCACCTGCGCCCACGCCGCGCGTTGCTTGTGCTCGACAACTGTGAGCACCTGCTGGGCGCATGCGCGAAGCTCGTCGACACGCTGCTGCGCTCATGCCACGGCCTTGTCGTTCTGGCCACCAGCCGGGAAGCCCTGGGCGTTCCGGGTGAGTCGCCCTTTCGCGTGCCGTCGCTGAGTCTCACCGCGGAGTCCGGCTCGCTGCGTGCGGTGGCGCAATCCGACGCGGCGACGCTGTTCGTCGATCGGGCGGGCCAGGCGAACCCGAGCTTCACGGTCACCGAGGACAACGCGCCCGCGGTGGCTACGATCTGTGAACGGCTTGGCGGCATCCCGTTGGCCATCGAACTGGCGGCCGCGCGCGCGCGTGTGTTGTCTGCCGAGCAGATAGCGCGCGCGCTGGACGATCGCTTTCACCTGCTGACCCAGGGGGGCCGCATGGCGGCGCCGCGCCACCAGACCCTGCGCGCCTCGATCGACTGGAGTCACGACCTGTGCTCCGAGCCCGAGCGGATGCTGCTGCGCCGGCTCTCGGTGTGGACGGGCGGCTGGACGCTGGAGGGAGCCGAGGCGGTCAGCGCCGGCGACGGCATCGAGCGCCGTGCGGTCCTGGACCTCCTCACCGCACTGATCGACAAGTCGCTGGTGGAGACCGAGGAGCGCGCGGGCGAGATCCGCTACGGGATGCTCGAGACGATTCGACAGTACGCCGCGGAGCACCTGGCAGAGGCCGGCGAGGTCGACGCCACGCGAGCGCGCCACATGGCGTGGTGTCTGCAGCTGGCCGAGCGCGCCGAGCCCGAGCTCGTGCGACACAACGCCGGTCACTGGATGATGCGACTCGAGCAGGAGGCGGGCAACCTGCGCACGGCGCTCGCACGAGCGGTGGCGGGTGACAGCGACGCGGCCGTGCGCATCGCATCGGCGCTCACCTTCTTCTGGCTCATGCGTGGCCGCCTCGAGGAGGGTGCGGCGACGTTCGCCCGCGTTCTGGAGGTGGCGCCGCAACCATCGGTCGTACGCGGGAAGGTGCTCTGGGGCCTGGCCTACCTGAACATCTACCGCGCCCAGTTCGAGACCTGTTTGAAGTACGCGAAGCGCGCGCTCGCCGACGGCGAGGCCTTCGGCGACCGCAGTGTGATGGCCCGGGCGCTCCTGGCGCAAGGGTTCATCCACAGCCTCACCGATCACCTGCAGCGGGCGCCACTCGAGCGCAGCCTCGAGCTCGCGACGGAGGCGAACGACGAATGGTGCCGCGCGGACGCCACGCGCTCGCTGGCCGCAAGCTACGTCCGGCAGAGCGAGCACGATCTGGCCAGGCCGCTCGTGGAGGACTTCTACGCGCTCGCGCGCGCGCTGGGCTACCGGCCTCACTACGCCTGGTACTTCAACATGCGCGCCTGGATGGAGCTCGACCACGGTCGGCCGATTGCCGCGCGAGAGCTGGCCGAGCAAGCCGTTTCGCTGTCGACCGAGATCGGCGAGCCGGTCACGCTCGGGCTCGCTACCGCGATGCTGATCGAGTGTGACGTGCTGCAGGGGTTGCCCGCTCAGGGCAGGGCCCGAGCCGCGCCGTACGTGGAGTTCATGCGCAGCACGGGCGCCCGCAGCGCGGCGGTCTGGGTGGAGGGCGCGCTCGCGCTGGCGGACGTGGCGGAGGGCTCCCCGCACGGCGCGCGCGCGCGGATCGAGGCGACGCTCGCGCTGCTCGAGGGCTCGCTGGCCTATGACCAGTTCGCACGGGCACGGCGGCCGCTCGCGGTCGCGCTGCTGCTGCTGGGCGACGTCGACGGCGCCGAGCGCGAAGCGCAGTTGCTGCTCGCCCACGCGCACGTCGGTCGCAACGAGCATGTCGAGACGCTCGCGCGGGATCTGCTCGCCCGCGCCGCGCTGGCGCGCGGCGCAGTGGTCGAGGCCGAGGGCCACGTGCACGAGGCGCTCGCGATCGCCGCGCGGCGCGACTTTCGGCTGCAGACCGTCAACGCGCTGGAGTTGCTCGCTCGCGTGGCAGCGCTGACCGACAGCCCGGCAGCGGCGACGCGCCTGCTCGCCGCCGTCCACACCGCCCGCGCCGATCTTCGGACGGTGCGCTGGCCACCGCAGGCCGAGGTCTGGACCGGAGTGCAGGAGGACCTGCGCGTGATGCTCGGCGACGATGGCTTCGCCGCGTCATGGGAGGAGGGCCTGACGCTCCCGATCGAGGAGGCCGTCGGCTACGCCACTCGCACGCGCGGCAAGCGCAGGCGCCCCGCGCGCGGCTGGGAGAGCCTGACGCCCACCGAGGTAGAGGTGGTGCGCCATGCCGCCGCCGGGCTGTCGAACCCTCAGATCGGCGAGCGCATGTTCATCTCGCGGTCGACCGTGAAGGCCCACCTCTCGCACATCTTCGCCAAGCTCGGGACCTCGTCACGTGCGGAGCTGGCAGCCGAGGCCACCCGGCGCGGCCTCGACGCGCCCGGCACGGTGGACGCAGCTCCGCAGTGAACAGGCGGCAGTACTGTCGGTGGCGTCGACGGGTCGCTCTGCGGCGCGCCGTGAGCAGCTGCGCAGCCATGTGACGGCTGTCTTGCGATGGCCATGGCCTCGACGCCGAATTGCGGCCGCTGGCGGCGACGAAATAGGCCATCTGGCCGATGTACCGCCTCCGGCGCGCACCTAGCGTCCTGTTCATCAACGCACCGGCGATCGGCTCGCGTCCCTCACGACGTCTTCCGGCGCGCTGCGAGGCAGTTGTGTATGCGAACCGGCCGGTCGTGGCGACACGTTGACGGCACCGCCGGCATCTCCCAAAACGAAGGGTCAAATCATGTTCAATGCGGTCAGGGGCACCCGGCGGACGATCTTGTCCTGGAGGCTGAGGACGTCACTCGCAGCGATCGGGCTGATCGCGCTGATGACGACCGGCGTCGGCGCGATGTCGGCGTCGGCCGGTGGTGGCGAAGGCCACTCCAATCAGCTCGTCGGCTCCTGGATGGTGACGGTCGATCGCGGGCCGCTTCCTGCGCTGAAGTCGCTGCAGACGTTCACCAAGGGCCACAGCGTGCTCGAGATCTCCAACGGCGGGGCAGCGGCTCGCAGTCCCGCACACGGAGCGTGGGCGCGCACCGGCGGCCGCACGTACGCCTCGACGATCGTGTTCTTCAGGTACGACCCGGCAAGCGGCGCGTACATCGGCACGCTCAAGCTCAGGAGAACGTTGCAGCTCGCGCGCGACGGCGAGTCGTTCACGGCCGTCTCCGTGAGCGAGCTGCGCGACGCCAACGGAACCCTGCTCCCCGGCAGCAACACGCGCCGCGATACCGAGACGGCCGAGCGCATCAACGTCGAGCCGATCCCGTAACCGCCGCAGAATCGTAGGGAGAAGTTGTGCGGGAGAAGGTCTGCTGCGGCAGGCCTTCTCCGGTTTGGCGATCAGGTTCGCGGCCCGCCGGAAGTGACGGACGCACGGACCGCCACGCGCGACGACGTAAAGTCGTCGCCGATGTACGTCCACGGCTATCGCCCGCGCGAGAACGAGCGCCTGCGCGATCAGGCGGGGACGCTGGTCGACCTGCTGCATGGCGACACCGCCTACCCTGCCGGCAGCCGCGTCCTCGAAGCCGGTTGCGGCGTCGGCGCACAGACGATCACGCTGGCCCGGCGCAGCCCGCAGGCTCGCTTCACCTCGATCGACGTGTCCGCGGACTCGGTCGCCGAGGCCGGCCGCCGGGCCGGCGCCGCCGGCCTGACGAACGTCGACTTCCAGCAGGCGGACATCTTCGCGCTGTCGTTCGCCCCCGAATCGTTTGATCACGTCTTCGTGTGCTTCGTCCTGGAGCACGTCTCACAGCCGGTGCGGGCGCTGACGATCCTCCGTGCACTGTTGCGGCCCGGCGGCAGCATCACCGCGATCGAGGGCGATCACGGCTCGACGTTCTTTCACCCCGACAGCGCCGCGGCGAACGCGGCGATCGGCTGCCAGGTGGCGCTGCAGGCGCAGGCCGGCGGCGACGCGCTGATCGGCCGGCGCCTGTACCCGTTGATGGTCGACGCAGGCTTTGACGCCGTCGCCGTCTCGCCGCGGATGGTGTACGTGGACGCAAGCCGCCCCGAGCTCGTCGACGGCTTCACGAGACGGACGTTCACCGCGATGATCGAGGGCACGCGCGAGACCGCGATCGCGGCCGGCCTAACCGATCCCGCTCGCTTCGACGAAGGCGTGCGAGACCTGCATCGCACGACGGAGCGCGACGGCGTGTTCTGCTACACGTTCTTCAAGGGCGTCGCGCACAAGCACGGCTAAAACGCGCTCTCGCCCGGCCGCGACACGGGCCTTGACACGATCTTGATGGCGGCGCAACGGATCTTCACGGCGCCTGTATGACCCGCGACCGATAGTCATCGCATGGATCTGGTCGCACTCGCCGCCGGGCTCGTCTTCTTCGCCCTCGCGCTCCTGCTGCTCGGCGCGATCGAGCGGATATGAGCGCTGCGGAGCTCGTTGCGCTGATCGTCGCGCTGGCCCTGCTCGGATACCTGACCTACGCCCTGCTGCGCGGCGAGCGCCTGTAGATGACCGTTCAGGGCTGGCTGCAGATCGCGCTCTACGTCGCGATCCTGACCGCGCTGACGCCCGTCGTCGGCGCGTACATGTTCCGGGTGTACAGCGGCGAGCGGGTGCTGCTCACGCGCGTGCTGGGTCCGCTGGAGCGGATCGTCTACCGCCTGCTGGGGAACGACCCGGAGCACCGGCAGGATTGGAAGGGCTACGCCCGCACGGCCCTCGTCTTCAGCGCGCTGTCCTTCATCGCGCTGTACGCGATCCTGCGCAGCCAGCCGATCCACCCGTTCAACCCGCAGGACTTCGCGTCGGCGCCGTGGGACGTCTCCTTCAACACCGCCGCGTCGTTCGTCTCGAACACGAACTGGCAGTACTACGGCGGCGAGACGACGATGACGTACTTCTCGCAGATGGCCGGGCTCGCCCTGCAGAACTTCATCTCGGCGGCGGTCGGCATCGCGGTTCTCATCGCGGTGATCCGCGGCTTCGTCGCGCGCTCGGGCGGCGAGCTCGGAAACTTCTGGGCTGACCTCACGCGCACCCTCCTGTACATCCTGCTGCCGATCTCGGTCGTCGGCGGGCTGCTGCTGATCTCCCAGGGCACGCTGCAGACGCTCGCGCCCTACGTGACCTTCGCCACGCTGACCGGTGGCGAGCAGACGCTGGCGCTCGGGCCTGTCGGCTCGCAGGAGGCCATCAAGCAGCTCGGCACCAACGGCGGCGGCTTCTTCAACGTCAACGCGGCGATGCCGTTCGAGAACCCCAACGGGCTCACGAATTTCATCAACATGCTGTTGATCCTCGCGATCCCCGCCGGCCTGACCGCGACGTTCGGGCGCATGGCCGCAAACCGCCGGCTGGGCTGGGCGCTCTACGGCGCGATGACGCTGATGTTCGTCGTGGGGGTCGGGATCGTCTACGCCGCCGAGACGAACGGCAGCCCCGCCCAACAGCTGGCCGGCCTGGCGGGCAGCAACCTGGAGGGCAAGGAGGTGCGCTTCGGCGATGCGGGCTCGGCGCTGTGGGTCGTGGTCACGACCGTCGCCTCCTGCGGTGCGGTCAACTCCGCCCACGACGCCCTGACGGGCATCGGCGGTGCGGTGCCGATGGCGAACATGATGACCGGCGAGGTGATCTTCGGCGGCGTCGGGTCGGGCCTCTACGGGATGTTGCTCTTCGTCCTGCTCGCGGTGTTCCTCGCCGGGCTGATGGTCGGGCGCACGCCGGAGTTTCTGGGCAAGAAGATCGAGGCCCGCGAGATCAAGCTCGTGGTGATGGCGACGCTGGCCGTGCCGCTGCTCGCCCTCGCGGCGACGGCGCTCGCGCTGGCGACGAAGTACGGCGCGCCGTCGATCTACAACCCCGGCCCGCAGGGCTTCTCCGAAACGCTGTACGCCTACGTCTCGCAGGCCAACAACAACGGCTCGGCCTTCGCCGGCTACAGCGGCTTCGTGCAGCCCGACGCGGGCAACGCGGGTTCCTCCGGCATCACCTTCGCCGACGTGCTCGGCGGCCTCGCGATGCTAGGCGGCCGGTTCGTGCCGATGGTGCTCGCCCTGGCCGTCGCGGGGTCCCTGGCGGGCAAGCGGGTCACCCCCGCGGGTCCGGGCACGATGCGCACCGACACGCCGACCTTCGTCGTGCTGCTGATCGCCACGATCCTGATCGTCGCGCTGCTGACCTTCGTCCCCTCCCTCCTGCTCGGGCCGGTCGTGCAGGGCCTCTCGACCCAGCTCTTCTGACGATGCGCAAGGACCTCACCAGCTCGATCGCCGCCATCGCCGTCTTCACGGTCCTGCTCGGCCTCGTCTATCCGCTCGTCATGACCGCGATCGGCCAGGTCGCGTTCCCCGGCGCGGCCGACGGCAGCCGCATCGCGCGCGCCGGCAAGGTCGTCGGCTCGTCGCTGATCGGCCAGGACTTCCGCCGCGACAGCGGTCGCGCGGACGCCGACGGCGAGCCGATCCTCGAGGCCGACCCGGTCTACGTTCAGAGCCGTCCCTCGGCGACCGGCTACAACGCGGCCGGCACGTACTTCAACAACCTGGGCCCCAACAACGCCGAGTTGCGCGACCTGTTCGTCGCCAACCTCGACGCCTACCTCGCGCTGGAGGGACCCGACAACCCCGGCCTGCGCAGGAGCGACGTGCCGGTCGACGCCGTGCAGACCTCAGCTTCCGGAGTCGACCCGCACATCTCGCCGCAGAACGCCGCGATCCAGGCGCGCCGCGTGGCCCGCGCGCGCGGCGCCTCCGTCGATCGCGTCCAGGCGCTCGTCGAGAAGAGCACCGATGGCCGCGCCCTGGGCGTCCTCGGCGAGCCCGGCGTCAACGTCCTCGAGCTCAACCTCGCCCTCGACCGCGAACTTCCCGCTCGATGACCGACAGCCCGTCACGGTCGCTCGAGAACCGCTCTCAGCGCTCGCTGCTCGACGCGTCGATCGTGCGCCCCGCGCTGGCCGCGTCGTTGCGCAAGCTCGACCCGCGCGTGCAGTTGCGCAACCCGGTGATGTTCGTCGTCGAGGTCGGCGCGGCGACCACGACGGCCGGCTGGCTGATGCAGGCGTTCGGCGCGCAGCCGCTCGGCGGCGGCGACGAGTCGGCGACGTTCACCTTCGTCGTCGCGCTGTGGCTGTGGCTGACCGTCGTGTTCGCCAACCTCGCCGAGGCGCTGGCCGAAGGCCGCGGCAAGGCCCAGGCGGCGACGCTGCGCGCGATGCGCAGCGAGACGATGGCGACGCTGCAGGACGGCTCGCAGGTTGCGGCCGCGCAACTGCAACGCGGCGATGTCGTGGTCGTCGAGGCCGGCGCGGCGATCCCCGGTGACGGAACGGTCATCGCGGGCATCGCCTCGGTCGACGAGTCCGCGATCACCGGCGAGTCGGCGCCCGTCATCCGCGAGGCCGGCGGTGACCGCAGCGCCGTGACCGGCGGCACCCGCGTGCTGTCGGACCGCATCGTCGTCGAGATCACCCAGGAGCCCGGCCAGAGCTTCATCGAGCGGATGATCGCGCTCGTCGAAGGGGCGGCTCGGCGCAAGACCCCGAACGAGGTCGCGCTCGGCATCCTGCTGTCGGGGCTGACGATCGTCTTTCTCGTCGTCGTCGTCACGCTGCGGCCGTTTGCGGAGTTCGCGGGCACGGGCGCGTCGATCGCCACGCTGATCGCGCTGCTCGTGGCGCTCATCCCGACGACGATCGGCGCGCTGCTGTCGGCGATCGGGATCGCCGGCATGGACCGGCTCGTACGGCGCAACGTGCTGGCCCTCTCCGGCCGCGCGGTCGAGGCCTCGGGCGATGTCGACGTGCTGCTGCTCGACAAGACGGGCACGATCACGCTCGGCAACCGCGAGGCGACCGAGTTCATCCCGATGCCCGGCGTGCAGGAGGGCGACCTCGCGGCGGCCGCGCAGATGTCCTCGCTGGCCGACGAGACGCCGGAGGGCCGCTCGATCGTCGTGCTCGCCAAGCGCTATGGCATTCGCGAGCACAGCTTCACGGGCCACCAGCCGCAGTTCGTGGCGTTCACCGCGCAGACGCGCATGAGCGGCGTCGACATGGACGGCACGCGCCTGCGCAAGGGCGCAGGCGACGCGATCCTCGGCTGGGTCGACGGCGAGGGCGGCCAGGCCCCGCCGGAGCTGTCGGCGACGCTCGACCGCGTCGCGCGTGAGGGCGGGACGCCGCTGGCCGTCGCGCGCGACAGCCACGTGCTCGGCGTGATCTACCTCAAGGACGTCGTCAAGGAGGGCATGAGCGAGCGCTTCGAGCGCCTGCGCGCGATGGGCATCCGCACGGTGATGGTGACCGGCGACAACAGGCTGACGGCGGCGAAGATCGCCGAGGAGGCGGGCGTCGACGACTTCCTCGCCGAGGCCACGCCCGAGGACAAGCTGGCGCTGATCCGCGAGCAGCAGTCCCAGGGACGGCTCGTGGCGATGACCGGCGACGGCACGAACGACGCGCCCGCACTCGCGCAGGCCGACGTCGGCGTCGCGATGAACACGGGCACGCAGGCCGCGCGCGAGGCGGGCAACATGGTCGACCTGGACTCCAACCCGACGAAGCTCATCGAGATCGTCGAGGTCGGCAAGCAGTTGCTCATCACCCGCGGGGCGCTGACGACCTTCTCGATCGCCAACGACGTCGCCAAGTACTTCGCGATCCTGCCGGCGATCTTCGCCGCGACCTACGCCGCGTCCGGCAGTGACACGGGCCCGCTGGACAAGCTCAACGTCATGGGCCTGGGAACGCCGGAGTCGGCGATCATCTCGGCGCTGGTCTTCAACGCGCTGCTGATCCCGATGCTCGTGCCGCTGGCCCTGCGCGGCGTGCGCTATCGCCCCGTGGGGGCGACCGCGCTGCTGCGCCGCAACCTGCTCATCTACGGCCTCGGCGGGCTCATCGCGCCGTTCATCGCGATCAAGCTCGTCGACCTCGTGGTGCACAACCTGATCGGCTTCTGACCGTCCGGCCGCGTGTACTAGCCCGACGCGCTGCGCTGCGCGACGAGGCGCACGTCGACGCCCGGCAGCGCGTGCATGAGCCGGATCGCGGCCGGCCGCCTGGTCCCCAGGAAGCCCGCCCGCCCGCTCGGTGCGCCCATCAGGATGTACGTCGTCCCGCGCTGGCGGGCGACGCGGACGACCGCGTCGACGAGGTCGTCGCCGGGCTCGACGAGCAGCAGCGCGCCGAGCGCCGACGCGATCCGGCGCAGGTTCTCGAGCTGCTCGCGCTCGGATGCGGACGGCTCGCTGCGCGGATCGCGCACGACGAGGATGTCGAGGGCGGCGCCGAGCCGCTGTGACGAGCGCCACGCGCGCCGCACCACGCGCTCGGAGCTCGGCGCGAGCTTGGCAAGCGCGAGCAGGTGCTCGGCGATGGGCTTGGCGGGCGCGCTGCCGAAGAGCCGCTCCTCGCGCAGGTCGAGGTCGTCGACGACGAGCCGCTTGGCCTCGACGTCCTCGGCGACCTGGCGCAGCGCGACCTCGCGCAGCGCCTGCAGGTTCTCGATCTTGAAGAACCCGTTGAGCGCCGCGGCGACCCGCGCCGGGGGGTAGATCTTGCCCTCGCGCAGCCGCTGGACGAGCGTCTCCGGCGTCAGGTCGACGAGGACGACCTCGTCGGCATCCGACAGCACGCCGTCGGGCACCGTCTCACGGACGCGCACGCCGGTGAGCTCGAACACCGCGTCGTTGAGGCTCTCGAGGTGCTGCACGTTCAGCGTCGAGAACACGTCGATGTCGGCGGCGAGGACGTCGGCGATGTCCTCGTAGCGCTTGGCGTGCTCGACGCCCGGCGCGTTCGTGTGGGCGAGCTCGTCGATCAGGCACAGCTCGGGGCGCCGCGCCAGGACCGCGGGGAGGTCCATCTCCTCGAGGATCGTGCCGCGGTAGTCGACGCGCCTGCGCGGCACGATGTCGAGCCCCTCGACGAGCGCCGCGGTCGCGGCGCGGCGGTGCGTCTCGACGAGGCCGATCGCGACGTCGCGGCCGAGATCGGCCTCGGCGTGGCCGTCCTGCAGCATCCGGTAGGTCTTGCCAGCCCCGGCGGCCATGCCGAGAAAGATCTTGTAGCGCCCGGGCACGAGCGGGAGGCTAGGGCTGTGGCGCGAAGCGGTAGCCGACGCCGGCGTCGGTGCGGATGTGGCGCCGCGCGGCGTCCGCGGGCTCGATCTTGCGGCGCAGGTTGCCGATGTGCGTGCGCAGCGTCGCGACGTCCTCGGCGTAGGCCGGCCCCCAGACCTCGGTCAGCAGCGCCCGGTGCGTCAGCAGCCGGCCCGGCTGGGTCATCAGCGCCGCCAGCAGCCGGTACTCGATCGGCGTCAGGTGCACGTCGACGCCGGCCCGCCGAACGGCGCGCGCCGGCAGGTCAAGCTCGATGTCTCCGGCGTGCAGCACCGGCTCGTCGGCGGCCGGCCGGGCGCGGCGCAGCACCGCGTGCAGGCGGGCGACCAGCTCGCGCGGGCTGAAGGGCTTGGTCACGTAGTCGTCGGCGCCGGCCTCGAGCGCGCGCACCTTCTGCTCCTCCTCGCCGCTCGCCGACAGCACGATGATCGGCAGCCTGCTCCACCCGCGCAGGCTGCGCGTGATCTCGATGCCGTCCCCGTCGGGCAGCACGAGGTCGAGGATCGCGGCATCGGGCGGTCGCAGCGCCGCCGCGTCCAGCGCCTCGCCGGCCGTCGCGACCGGCATCACGTCGAAGCCGGCGTCGCGCAGCGTGATCCGCAGCGCGCGCAGGATCTGCGCCTCGTCGTCGCAGACGAGCACGCGGGCGCGCGCGGTCATCGGACCGAGACGACGGGGGCCGGCGTCGGCTCGAGCGGCAACTCGACGACGAACGACGTCCCCTGGTTGGGCAGCGACTCCGCCCACACCCTGCCGCCGTTGACCTCCAGAAAGCCGCGCGCGATCGCGAGACCCAAGCCCGAGCCGCGGTGGCCGCTGCGCTCGTTGCCCGACCGGTAGAACGGCTCGAAGACGCGCTCGAGCTGCGTCGACGGGATGCCCGGCCCGCGGTCGACGATCCGCACGAGCAGCCGCCTTCCGACCGACCGCGCGCGCACCGAGACCGGGTGCCCGCCGGCGTGCCGCGCGCTGTTCTCGAGCAGGTTCGCGAACGCGCGCTCGAGCTGCGCCGCGTCGGCCTGGATCAGCGGCAGGTCGGGATCCAGGGACAGGTTGAACTGCGCCGCGGCCGCGACCTCGTCGACGGCGGCGCGCAGGACCTCGTCGATCGAGCACCAGTCGGGGTGCGCCTCGACCGCGTGCGCCTCGAGTCGCGAGAGGTCGAGCAGCTGGTCGATCAGCCGCGACAGGCGCCGTGCCTCCTGTGAGACGCCGGCGGCGAGCTCGCGCCGCTCGTCGTCGGAGATGTGCTCGCTGCCGAGCGGCTCGGCGGCGGCGATGATCGCCGTCAGCGGCGAGCGCAGGTCGTGGCTGACCGCGCGCAGGAGCGCGGTCTTGAGGACGTCGCTGCGGCGCAGCGCGCGCGTCTCGACGACGTCGTTGAGCAGCGCGTCGCGTTCGAGCGCCGCCGCGAGCAGAGCCTCGAGCGACGGCACCATGCGCTCCTGCACGCGCCGCAGGGTCGCCTCCGCGAGCCCGGCGGGAAGCACCAGCGTCGCGATCTGCCGCGTCCCCTCGCGCAGCGGGAAGGCGACGCGGCGCTCATCGCTCTGCACCGGTTCGAGCTCGATCGCGGCCGAGGGCAGATCCAGCGCCGCCGACAGGCGCTCGGCGGCCACGGGCAGCGCGCTGCGCAGGTCGCCGCCGCGCAGCAGTGTGCGCGACATCTCCGCCGCCAGGCCCGCCTCGCGGCGGCGCTGCTCGGTCTCGGCTGCGCGGCTGCGCGCGGCGTCCGCGAGCGCGCCGGCGACGAGCGCCGTGATGAGGAAGACGCCGAGCGCGACCCAGTTCTCGCCGTCGGCGATCGTCAGGCGCCCCGTCGGCGCGATGTGGAAGAAGTTGAACGCCAGCGCGCTCGCCACGGCGGTCGCGGCGGCCAGCCAGCCGCCCCACAGCGACGCGATCAGCAGCACCGCCAGCAGGTACACGACGCTCAGCGAGATGTCGGCCGCGACGGACTTCAGCGGGTAGACGAGCAGCGTCGTCAGCGCGACGGCAACAGTCGCGACGAGGATCCCGAGAAGAATCGGCGGCCTCTCGTTGGGCATATGGGCGAGCCTACGCCTTCCAGTCGATCTGCTCGAAGCGCGCGCGCAGCTTCGCCCCGCGCGCCGGATTGACCGACTCGACCCACGTGACGCGGCCGAGCAGGTGCGCGCGCAGGTCCGGCACGCCGTCGCGGTTCTGCTGCGCCGGCCCGCGGACCGCGCAATTGTGCAGGATCGCCTTGAGGCGGTCGTACTCGCCGCGCGCGACGTTCGGGTGCGCGTTGACGACGATGCCGCAGACGCGCTGGCGTCCGGCGCGCGTCATGAGCGCGGACTTGCGCGCGTTGACGGTGAAGCCCTCGTCATGCGCGATCGCGCTGATCGCCGCTTGCACGTCGCCCGCGCGCGAGAGCAGCAGGCTCCCGCCCGAGAGGGCGATGTCGTCGGCGTAGCGCGTGTACGTCGCGCCGAACGCGGCCGCGAGGCCGTGCAACCGGCGATCGAGGCCGAACGCCGCGAGGTTCGCCAGCGCCGGCGACGTCGGTGCCCCCTGCGGCAGGTGCGGCGTCGCCAGCCGGCGGTCGAGCCGGTGGTGCGCCGCGATCTCGCGCGGGTCGCGCGGCCGCGGCACCGCCTCCCACTGCGCGGCGGGCAGGGCGTTCGTCGTCAGCCCCGTCAGCACGTGCGCGACGGCCTCCGGGTAGCCGGACGTGCGGAAGATCCCGTAGATGCGCGCTGCCTGAATCGACGCGAAGAAGTCCTCGAGGTCCACCCGCACGACGACGCGGCGGCCGGTGTGCGCCGCCGCATTGCTGAGCGCCGAGCGCCCACGCGTGAACCCGTGCGCCCGCGGGTGGGCCGGGATCCAGTCGAGGATCTCGTGCAGCACCAGCCGCTGGGCCGCCTTCAGCCGTCCCTTCGGCCGCTCGATGACGCGCGCAGGGTGCTCGCCGCGCGGCAGCCAGGTGTAGGCGTAGTTGCGCAGGCGCTCGTCGCGCGCCGTGCGCTCCAGCCCGCGGGTGTCGGCGAGCCAGCCGAGCTCGCCCGGGGTCAGCGCGAGGAAGGTCGCAAGCTCACCGACCGACGCGAGCTGCGCCACCGGCCAGCGTAGGCGTCCCATCTGCGGTTCGGGGATGAACCAGCGCCTGATGTGCGGCGGCGGGTCCCGGCGATATGGCCGCCGCTCGAGCACGGCTGCGACGAACGCCGTCAGCTCGCGCGGCCGGTCGGCGGGCGGGCGGTGGTAGGCGAGCAGCAGCTCACGGACGACTGGCCGCAGCCACGGCGGTCGCTCGCCGAGCGCTGCCGCACCCCGTCGCACGAGCGCCGCCTCGTTCCACACGCCGGCGAGGAACGCGTACGCCAGACCGCGCGCGACGTCCGTGCTGATGCGTCGGGCCATCAGCCGAGATCATGGCGACGCCGCGCACCGACTGCTCTTCGTCGTGCGCGCCCCGGCCTGCCTCGGAGGGGCAGGCGCGGGCTCGCGATGCGCTGGCCAGGTGTTCGGGTGTCCCCGGGGTGGCCCCGGAGAGGGACGCGTGCACGCAGGCACGCGTTCCCGCCTCGGTCGCGCGACGTCGCCGCCGCGACCATAACCCGCGCGGGCCGGCGCGGCTACCCTCAGGGCACCAGGATGTCGGTCGACTCACCCCAAGAGCTCGAGGCGCTGCGTGCCACAGGCCGCGTCGTCGCGCAGACGATCCGCGCCATGCGCCGCGCCGTGCGCCCCGGGATCACGACGGGCGAGCTCGACGCGATCGCCGCGCGTGAGTTCAGGCGCGCCGGCGCCCGCTCCGGGCCGCAGCTGGACTACGACTTTCCCGGAACGACCTGCATCAGCGTCAACGACGAGGCGGTGCACGGGATCCCGGGCAGGCGCGTCCTGCGACGCGGCGACCTCGTCAAGCTCGACGTCACCGCCGAGCTCGACGGCTTCTACGCCGACGCCTGCCGCACCGTCGCCGTCGGCGACGCGCGCCCGCAGGCGCTCAAGCTCGTGCGCACGGCCGAGCAGGCGCTCGCGGCGGCGCTGAAGGTCGTGCGGACCGGGGCCGCGCTCAACGAGATCGGCGCGGCCGTGCAGCACGTCGTCCACGGGCGCGGCCTCTCGCTGTGCGACGGGCTCATGGGGCACGGCATCGGCCGGCGCATCCACGAGTCGCCGGAGGTGCCCAACCATTTCGACGCCGAGCTGACGACGCCGCTGACCGAGGGCCTCGTCATCACGATCGAGCCGCTCGTCGCGAGCGGCGGCCCGCGGGTGCGCATGGCCCGCGACGGCTGGACCGTGCGCACTGCCGACAGCTCGTGGTCCGCGCACGCCGAGCACACGCTCGTGGTCCGCGAGCGCGGGCCGGTCGTCCTGACGACGTAGCGGGCTACGCCGGGACTGCGACGCCCTCGCGGGCGAGCAGCAGCACGCCCATCTCGCGGGCCTTCTGCGCGGCCGTCGCGTCGCCCTCGTGCGCGGCGACGATCGAGCCCTTCATGAGGATGTGCCATTGGCCGGCGAACCACTCCGGGTCGGCGACGCCGGCCGCGGCCGCAAGCTCGCAGACGAACGCGCGGATGTTCGCCAGATGCGTCACGCAGGCCTGGCGGACGGGATCGGCGCGATCCTCGAACTCCAGCAGCGACGTGATGAACGCGCAGCCCTCGAAGTCCGCGCGCTCGAACCACTCCGAGAAGATCTCGAAGATCGCCAGCAGCTGCTCGGCCGGGGTGTCGCCGCGGCGCCCGGCCTCGGCCTGCACCCAGCCCCTCGTCCAGCGCTCCTCGCGCAGCGCCAGAAACGCGAGCGCGAGGTCGTTCTTGGAGGCGAAGTTGCGATACAGCGTCATCTTCGCGACATCGGCCCTGGCCGTGATGGTGTCGACGCCGATCGCGCGCACGCCGGAGCGGCTGAACAGGCCGTACGCCGCGTCGAGGATGCGATCGCGCCCACTGCGGCTCCGATCGGGCGCCCGTGTGTCGGCTGCTGCCATGCCACGACTATACGGCCGGGCACGGGCGCCGCGGGAAGAACATCCTCCTCGCCAGGCCCGCGCGCCGCACGGCGCCGCACGGCGCCGATTCTCGGGCCTGCCACAGGCCGTAGCTATGCTCCAGCCAATGCAGGAGATGGTCATCTACGGCGTCAGCTTCGACATGGTCGGCAAGCAACCGATCGTCCTGCTGAAGACCGTCGACAGCAACAAGTTCCTCCCGATCTGGATCGGCCACCCGGAGGCGGCCGCGATCCTGATGAAGCTGCAGGGGGCGACCACGCCGCGGCCGATGACGCACGACCTGCTCTGCGACATGCTCGGCGAGCTCGAGGTGCGCTGCACGCAGGTCGCCGTCACCGAACTGCGCGACAACACGTTCTTCGCCTCGATCACGCTCGCGGTCGACGGCAAGGAGATGGAGATCGACTCGCGGCCCAGCGACGCGCTGGCGCTGGCGGTGCGCTCCGGCGCGCCGATCTTCGCCGCCGAAGAGGTCATCGCAGAGTCGGCGATCGAGTTCGAGCACGACGTCGAGGACACCGAGGAGGTCGTCGAGAAGTTCAAGGACTTTCTCGACCAGGTCAGCCCGGAGGACTTCGCGGGCGAGGAGTGACGTCGCCGGTAGGTCGGCGCAGGCGGCAATCGCGCGCGCCCGTCCTCACCCGATGGCCGGCGCCGCTTGCGACGACCGGACGGCGAAACCGATGACAGGCGTCACAAATGCGCGAGCTGCACGATCCGCGCGATCAGCTCGTCGAAGCCGATCCCCGCGGCCTCGGCCGCCATCGGCAGCAGCGAGGTCTCGGTCATCCCGGGGATCGCGTTGGCCTCGAGCACGGTCAGCTCGCCGGTCTCGTCGGCGAGCATGAGGTCGATCCGGGCGAAGGCGCGGCAGCCCAGCAGGTCCCAGACCTGCAGCGCGAGCTCCTGCGCGCGCGCCGTCACCTCTTCGGGTAGCTCGGCGGGGCACACGAACCGGGTGCGGCCGATCTCGTAGCGCGCTTCGAAGTCGTAGAACGCCTCCTCGGTCGGAACCGCCTCGACGACCGGCAGCGCCTCGCCGTCGAGCACGGAGACGGCGAGGTCGCGGCCGCGCACGTGGCGCTCGAGCAGGACCTTGTCGCCGTAGGAGAACGCCGCCACGAGCGCGCCCGGGACCTCGGTCACCGACGCCGCGAACTTGATCCCGAGCGCCGAGCCCTGGCCCGCCGGCTTGACGACGAGCGGAAAGCCGAGCCGCTGCTCGATCGCGGGCAGCGCGTCGGCCGCGCCGAGCTCCTTGAAGGCCGTCTCGTTGAACGCGAAGAAGTCGGGTGTCGGGATGCCCGCGTCGAGCATGTGGTTCTTCGCGATGACCTTGTCGGCGCAGCGGATGCAGGCCGACACGCCGCTTCCGGTGTAGGGGATCGCGAGCGCCTCGAGCAGCTCCTGCACGGTGCCGTCCTCGCCGTCGCGGCCGTGCAGCGCGACGAACGCGATTTCCGGATCCTCGCCCCGCAGGCGCCGCACGAGGTCGTGGCCGACGTCGATCGCGACGACGTCGTGGCCGAGCCGGTGCAGGGCTTCCTGAACGCGCACACCGGACTTCAGCGAGACCTGGCGCTCCAGCGACCGGCCGCCCTTCAGGACCGCGACCCGCGTCATCCTTCGCGGAACCCGAGCCCGCCCGCGTGGCGGCGCGCGGGCGCGGGCGGCAGGTGCAGCACGTCGGCGAGCTCCGCGTCGGGCTCGTCCGGCGTCGGCTCGTCCGGCGCGGCGATCGCGCGGTACGTGCCGGTCAGGGTCCCGTACAGCTGCACCTGCTCGCGCACGACCTCACCGATGCGCCGCACGCCCTCGCGGATGTCGGCTTCGCCGACGCCCGAGAAGTTCAGCCGCATCGAGCTCGCGCCGCGCCCGTCCAGAAACGCCGCTCGACCGGGCACGAAGGCGACATGCTCGTCCAGTGCGAGCGCCAGCAGGTCGGTCGTGTCGATGTAGTCGGGCAGCGTCACCCAGATGAACAGGCCGCCCTGCGGGTGCGTCCAGCTCGACTCCGGGCCGAGGCACTCGGCGAGCGCGTCGAGCATGACGTCGCGCCGGCGGCGGTAGATCTCCTTGAGCGAGTGCACGTAGTCCTGCCAGCGGCCGCTGTCGAAGTAGGCGGCGACGAAGAGCTGCGTCAGCGACGAGGAGCACAGGTCGGAGGCCTGCTTGCCGATGTTCATCTTCTCGAGCACGGGCCGCGGCCCGACGCTCCAGCCCAGCCGCACGCCCGGCGAGAGGATCTTCGAGAACGTGCCGAGGTAGATGACGAAGTCGCCGCCGTCGAGCGAGTACAGCGTCGGCAGCGGGTCGCCCTCGTAGCGCAGCAGCCCGTACGGGTTGTCCTCCAGCACGAGCAGCTCACGCTCGCGGATGACCTCGACGAGGCGGCGCCGGCGCGGCAGCGACATCGTCGTCCCGCCCGGGTTCTGGAAGGTCGGCACGGTGTAGATGAACTTCGGCCGGCGCCCCTCGCGGTCCAGCCGGTCGAGCATCTGCTCGAGCTCGTCGATCCGCATCCCGTCCTCGTCGAGGCCGATCTGGATGACCTCGGCCTGGTAGGAGCAGAACGTCGGCACGGCGCCGGGGTAGGTCGGCGCCTCGGCGATGATGATGTCGCCGGGATCGATCAGCGTCTTGCAGACGAGGTCGATCACCTGCTGGCCGCCGGTCGTGACGAGCACGTCGTCGGCGTCGACGATCGTTCCCTCCTCGGCCATCACCTCTGCGATGCAGCTCTTGAGCACCGTCAGGCCCTCGGTCGGCCCGTACTGCAGCGAGCGCGCGGTCGAGTCGACGGCGACGCTGCCCATGATCGCGGCGAATGACTCGGCGGGAAAGGAGGCCGTGTCGGGCAGCCCGCCGGCCAGCGAGATGATGTCGCTGCGTTCGGTGAGCGCCATGAGGTCGCGCATCGCCGAGGACTTCATGACCTTCGTGCGCGCGGCGAAGAGCGCGGCGTAGCGCTCGAGGTCACGCGACGTCTGACGGGTCCCGGGCGCCGATGTCATCGATCGAGGTTCGCCGGGTACGCGCCCGTCCCTGTCGTCTATCGTCATGCGCCCTCCAAGGTACCGGACGCGTTGCAGCTGCTGATCGACATTCTCCAGGGCATGGGGCTCTCCGGCGCGGCCGGGGTGCGCCCGTTTCTTCCCGCGCTCGTGGCCGGCGCGCTGGCGATCGGCGACATCGGCATCGACTACGAGGACACGCCGTTTCAGTTCCTCGAGCAGCCGGCCTGGCTGATCGCGGTCGCGGTCGCCCTGATCGCCGTCGTGATCCTCATGCGCCGCGAGGCGATCGCCGGGCAGCTCGAGTCCGCCACGCAGGGTCTCGCGATCGGTTTGGGCGCCGTCTTGTTCGCGGCGACGCTCGCCGACAACACCGACATCTGGTGGCCGGGCCTGCTCGCCGGCGGCCTGTGCGCCGCGCTCGCGGTCGCCGCCGCGCGCTCGCTGATCACGCGCGTTCGCGCGCGCCTGGACGCCGACGCGCGCGCCGCACTGCCGGTCTACCTCGAGGGGACCGCGGTCCTGCTCGCGGGCCTGTCGGTCGTCGCGGCGCCGATCTCGGTCCTCGCGCTGGGGTTCTTCGCCTTCCTCCTGCGCGGCGGCAAGCGCCGCGAGGGCGAGAAGTACGCCGGCCTGCGCATCCTGCGGTGAGCACCGCCAAGCCGTCCGATCCGGCCAATCCCACGCCGGCCAAGCTGATCCTCACCGTCATCGACGGGATGAAGCCGACGATGGTGCAGCGCGCCATGAGCTCGGGCGACGCGCCCGCGCTGAAGGCGATCGCCGACCGCGGCCAGTACGTGCCCGGCTGCGCGGCCGCGTTTCCCTCGGTGACGCCCGTCTGCGCGGCGACGATCGCGACCGGCGTGCTGCAGGACGTGCACGAGATCCCGTCGATGAACTGGTACTCGCGCGCCGAGCAGCGCTATGTCGAGTACGGCTCCTCGTTCTCGGCGTCGCGCAGGTTCGGCCTCAACCGCCAGCTCGTCGACACGATCTTCAACATGAACGCGACGCACCTGTCGCCCGACGTGCCGACGGTCTTCGAGACGCTCGACGACACCGAGCAGGTGCGCACCGCGGGCACGACGTACCTCATCTATCGCGGCCGCCACGAGCACGAGATCTCACGCGACTTCGCGCTGACGCGTGCCGCCTCGCAGCTGTTCAAGCGCTCGGCGCTCGGGCCGCGCGAGCTCTTCTACGCCGACATCTTCGCCAGCCGCAAGACGAGTTGCTGGTCGCGGATGGGGCTCCCCGGCATGCGCGACCAGCACGCCGGCTGCGTCGGCTCCTACCTCGTCGAGAACGACCTCTTCGACTTCATGCTGCTGTCGCTGCCCGACAACGACGCGCACTCGCACAAGAACGGGCCGCACGCGCAGATCCAGTCGATCGCGGCCGCCGACGCCGAGCTGTGGCGCGTGATGGAGGCCGGCGGCGGCACCGATGCGTTTCTCGACGAGCACGCGATGATCGTCATGGCGGACCACTCGCACTCGAGCATCGAGCGCAGGATCGATCTGACCGGCGCGTTTGCCGACTGGCGCGTGCTGCCGCCGTCCGGTGCCGGCGCGCGCCATGCCGAGCTCGCGCTCTGCCCGGCGCAGCGCTCCGCGATGATCTACCTGCTGCTCGAGGCGCGCGAGAGCGCGCTGACGTCCGTCGTCGAGCGGGCGCGGGCGATCGAGGGCGTCGACCTCGTGATGTGGTGGGACGCAGAGCGCGTGCGGATCGGCGGTGAGCGCGGCGAGCTGTCCTTCGCGCCGGGCGACGAGGTCGCCGACGCGCGCGGCCGGCGCTGGTCGGTCGACGGCGAGCTCGACACGCTGCTCGCGCATGTCGAGGACGGCGTCCTGCACTGCGACAACTACCCCGACGGGCTCACGCGCGTATGGGCCGCGATGAACTGTCCGACGTCGGGCGACGTGCTGCTCTCCGCCGAGCCCGCCTACGAGTTCCCGGACTGGGGCAACCGCGCCCACGTGCGCGGCGGCAGCCACGGGTCGCTTCACCGCGTCGACTCGCTCGGCGCGCTGCTGTTCTGCGGCGTGCCCGCGCCGCCGCAGCGCACGGACGGCAACTGGTCGATCGCCGACGTCGCGCCGATGATCATCGAGCACTTCGGTGCTGCGTAACCTGTCCTGCAGATGAGCGCCGACGAGGCCGTGGCCGAGAGCTCGATCGACGCGCCGCGCCTGCGCGGCCAAGAACGCCTACGCGCGGGCCTGCGCAAGCCGTCGAACTGGCTGCAGCTCGTGCGCTTCGCCACGGTCGGGGCGAGCGGCTACCTCGTCAACCTGCTGGTCTACACGCTGCTCGAGCACGGCCTGTCGGCGACGTACCCCGTCGCGGCGACCGGCGCGTTCGCCGTCGCGCTGAGCAACAACTTCGTCTGGAACCGGCTGTGGACGTTTCGCGCCAGCGACGGACACCCGGGTTTTCAGGCGGCGCGCTTCTGCGTCGTCTCGCTGGTGGCGTTCGGCTTCAACCTCATCGTCCTCTACGCCCTCGTAGAGGGAGCCGGGATGGACGAGGTGCTCGGCATGGGCACCGTTCCGGCGCAGGCGATCGCGATCGCCTCGGCGACGCCGCTGAGCTTCATCGGCAACAAGCTCTGGAGCTTCCGGCCGTAGATGCTCCGAGCGCGCGGGGCGGCGTGCGCTGCCGCACTGCTGATCGTTCTCCTGGGCGCCGGAGCGGCCGCGGCGCAGCAGCGCTCACCGGGTAACTCGGGTGGCCTGCCGACGAACCTTCCCCGCGCGCCGGCCGACCCCAACGCGCTCGTGCGGCCCCCGCGCGACGACGCGCCGCCGCCGGGCCGCGGGCTGACCGCGCTGCGCGTCGGCGCCGTCGCCGACGGCGCCGCGAAGGTGCGCCGCGAGCGGCGCGAGTACCCCGGGGCGACGCGCGAGGTCTATCTCAAGGGGACCGACCGCTGGCAGGTCTCCTATTTCGCCAAGACGAGGCCCGGCACGCCGCGCAAGGAGATCGCGCAGGTGCTGATCGACGACCGCAGCGCGCGCGTGCTCGAGGCGTGGACGGACTACCAGGTGCCCTGGTCGATGGCGCGCGGCTACTCCGGCGCGTTCGGGCG
>CADCVQ010000170.1 GCA_902806175.1 uncultured Solirubrobacteraceae bacterium | reverse complement strand
CCGACCTGCTCGAGGTCATGCTGGCGCAGCGTGCGCTCAAAGCCCGTGCCCTCGTCGATCACCTCGACGAAGAGGCGGTCGTCATCGAGGCGAGCACGCAGGGTGATCTCGCCGCGGCCGTGGCGCAGCGCGTTGCTCACAAGCTCGCTCGCGAGCAGTTGCGCCTCACCGAGCAGGCCGGGATCGACGCGGGCCGCGTAGGAGCCCCGTAGCGCGCGGCGTGCGACAGCCGCCCCGCCCTCGATGCGCGGCAGCTTCACCTCAAGATCGAGCTTGTCCGCCAACCGCAGCACGTCCCTCCCGGTCGTCCGGCGCCGTCGCTACCCACACCTGCCCCGTTGCAAACGCCGCGGGCCACGATTCTCGCAGCCACCGCCTGGGCGACAGCGGCGAGGATCGGGCGAACAAGGTTAGCGGCGCGCGACGTCGGCCCCGGCGGCGGCGTTTGACGCAGCTCGCACCGCGGGAATACGGTCGCCGCTTCGCAGCAATCCGTAGAGCACGCCTGCGTTTATCGGCGCGGGCGCCGGCCGCCGTCGCGGGCTTTGTCGCCGCGATGGCGGCGCTCTACGGCAGGGGGCGCGTACGATGGTTGTCCGCCCGATCGGCCGGACACCTTCGTGTTTGGGGAGATGCGGTTGCGGTCATCTTGTGAACTTCCTTGACATCTTCCTCAACCCATAGCCGGCGCTCGCCTCGCCCAGTGCACGTCGTCGTGCTCGCGGCCGGCTGCGGCAGCCGCCTCGGGGCCCTCGGCGACTGCACGCCGAAGTGGCTGCTGAACGTGGGCGGCCGTACGCTCGCCGACCGCCAGCTCGAGGCGATCGGTCGCGCGGGCGACGCCGTTGCCTCGGTGCGGGTCGTCGTCGGGCATGCGGCCGAGGCGATCGAACTCGAGCTGGCAGATCGCGCCGGCGACGTCGGCACCGTCGCCAATCCCGAGTTCGCCGAGCTCAACAACTGGTGGTCGCTGCTGCGCGCGTTGCGCGAGCTGCCCGAGGACGGGCCGGTCGTCGTCCTCAACGCCGATCTGCTCGCGGATCCGGCGTCGGTGGCCGACTTCCTCGAGGCGGCCGCGACCGGCGACGCCGACGGCCTGCTGGCGGTCGATCTGCTCAGGGAGCTGACCGACGAGTCGATGAAGGTCGCGCTGTCGGCGGGCGAGACGCTCACCCAGATCGGGAAGGTCGGGATCGACGATCCCGTCGGCGAGTACATCGGGATGCTCATGGTGCGCGACGACGCGCTGCGCAGGCTGCGCGACGTGCTCGAGGCCTTCGTCGGCCGGCCCGATGCCGCCAACGAGTGGTACGAGGGCGCGGTCGGGCAGACCGCCGCCGCAGGGACCGCCTGGCACGTCTGGGCGATGCCGCCGGGCGGGTGGGTCGAGATCGACGACGACCACGACCTGCGCGTCGCAGAGTCCCTGGCGGCAGCGTGACGATCCCCCGCCCGCGCACCGTCGAGATACCGCGGCTGCTGCACGTCAGCGCAGGCGGCCTGCGACAGGTGACGCCATTGCTCGCCGACCACGACTTCGACCTGGGCTGCGTGCTGCTCGGCAGCGGGCCCGGGCCCTCGCGCGCGTTCGCAGAGGGGGTCGCCAACGGCCTGCGGGCGCACGGCGTGCGCGTCTTGCACCACTCGCACCTCGCCGGGCGCCTGGACCAGGCCGCGGCCACGGCCGCCACGATCATCGAGGACGGCGTCACGACGGCCCTCGCCGTCGGTGGCGGGCGCGTGATCGACACCGTCAAGCTCGCCGCCGCGCGCAGCGGCGTGGACTTCGTGAGCGTCCCGACGGCGGTCTCCAACGACGGCATCAGCTCGCCGATCGCCTCACTCGTCGGGCGCGACGGCACGCGCGCCAGCCATGCCGCGCGCATGCCGTGCGGGATCGTCGTCGACATCTCCGCGATCGGCAGCGCGCCCCCGCGCACGATCCGCGCGGGCGTCGGTGACCTCGTCAGCAATCTCACCGCCTGCCTGGACTGGCGGCTGGCCGACCGCGAGGGTCACGAGCAGTACGACGCGTTCGCCGCGATGATCGCCGAGTCGGCGGCGCGGCCGATCCTCGACCTCGAGGAGCTCGACTCGTCGTCGTCGCACGCCGTCATCGCAGAGGGCCTGCTGCTCAGCGGGCTTGCGATGGCCGCCGCCGGCACGAGCCGGCCGTGCTCCGGCGCCGAGCATCTGATCTCCCACGCGCTCGATGCGCAGCTGGGGCCGCGCGCCGCACTGCACGGCGAGCAGGTCGCGCTCGGCTGCCTGATCGCCAACGCGGCGCATGAGTGGTCGCAGGCGGCAGTCCTGCTGCGGACCTTCCGCCGGCTGGGGCTGCCGACGTCGCCCGAGGACCTGGGGATGTCGCGTTCACAGCTCGTCGACGCGGTGCTCGCCGCGCCGCAGCTGCGACCGGACCGCTGGACGGTGCTGTCGCGCGGATTCCGGCACCCCGACGACGTCGAGCAGCTCGTGATGCGCGCGTTCGACGACGGATCGCCGTCGCCGCGCCGCCTGCCGTCGGCGACGTCCGCGTCGGCGCTCTAGCCACGCAGCTCCTCCACCTCCGCGAACAGCGCGTCCAGCACACGCTCGCTGGCATGGCCGTCCTCGAGGTGGCAGAACCGCTCGCGAAACACCGCATAGCGCTCCGCGTGGCGCTCGCTGACGGCGTCCAGGTCGCGCAGCGCATCCAGCACGCCCTGCGTCGTGTCCAGCAGCGGACCGGGCGCGTCCGGTGCGAAGTCGAAGTAGAAGCCCCGCAGGCGTCCCTGGTAGTCGGCGAGGTCGTAGGTGTAGAACAGGATCGGGCGGCCCGTGATCGCGAAGTCGAACATCGTCGACGAGTAGTCGGTGACGAGAACGTCGGCGGCGAGGTACAGCCGACCGATGTCGGGATGAAAGGACACGTCGCGCACCGCCGGATGCTCGACGGGCCCGTAGCGCCCCGTGAGCATGTAGTGCAGGCGCAGCAGCAGGACGTGGGCGTCGCCGAGCTGCTCGGTGAACGCGTCGATGTCGAAGGCGAGGCGAAACTCCTTGCCGCCCGCGGCGAACACCTCGTCGTCGCGCCAGGTCGGCGCGTAGAGCACGACCGTCTTGTCGTCGGCGATCCCGAGCTCGGCGCGCAGGGCCGCGCGCAGCTCGTCGCGGTCGTGGGCGTTGAGGACGTCGTTGCGCGGATAGCCGGTCTCGACGACGGCGCGGTCGTAGCGAAAGGCGCGGCGCAGCAGCGGCGTGCTCGTCTGGTTGGGCGAGATCAGGCAGTCCCAGCGAGCGACGTCCTTCGACAACCGCTCCAGCCGCCCCTCCGGCGCCCACATGACGTCCCAGTGGATCCGCTTCAGCGGCGTGCCGTGCCACGTCTGCAGGTAGACGGCGTCGTCGCGCTTGGTCCACACGACATCCGTATGGGTGTTTGCGATCAGGATGTCCGCGCTCTGCAGCGCGTCGAGACCCTCCGGCGTCCCATAGGCCGCGGTCTGCACGTCTGCCGGAAAGCCGACCGCATGAGCGGGATCGGCCAGCCAGAGGTGCTCGTGGCGGCCATCGCCGTCGCGGGCGCGAAGGGCCTCGTAGAGCGCCCGTGGATTGTCCGCGTACCGGCCCTCGAAGCTGTTGTAGACGATCTTCATCAAGCTCAATGTGGCAGTTCTCCCGGCGCGGCGACCGCAAATCCCCGTTTCACGGGTCGTTCACCCGGGGTAGGCGATGGCTCCCACACGAAGGAGCAGTCCGATGGACTCACGGCGTTGACCCCGCTTCGCCCGTTGAATGAGGAGACGCTCGCGCACCACAGCGCGCGCGTCACGGTACCGACCTACAAGCGTGCGGCGCTCATCCCGAGCGTCGTGCACATCAGCGTCGGCTCCTTTCACCGCTCCCACCAGGCGGTCTACTTCGATGACCTCGCGCAACGCGGCCTCAGCACCGACTGGGGCCTCGTGGGAGTCGGCCTGCACCGGCGCGAGATGCAGGAGGTTCTCTCCGCGCAGGACGGCCTGTACACCGTCGTCGCGCGCGGCCAGGACGCCGACGAAGCCCGTGTCGTCGGCGTGATCACCCGCTACCTCTTCGCGCCCGACGAAGCCGACGAGGTGCTCGACGCGCTTGCCGACGAGCGCACCCGGCTGACGACGCTGACGATCACCGCCGACGGCTACTACGTCGAGCCGGCAACCGGCGCGTTTCTGGCCGACGACCCGCAGGTCCTCGCGGACCTCGCCGAGCCCGGCCGCCCCGGCACGGCGATCGGCTACCTCGTCGAGGCGCTCGACCGCCGCCGCCGCGCCGGCCTTCCCCCGTTTACGGTCCTCTCCTGCGACAACATCCCCGGCAACGGCGCCGTTGCCCGCACCGCCGTCGTCGCACTCGCGCGGATGCGCGACGAGCGGCTTGCGCGCTGGATCGACGAGCACGTCGCGTTTCCGAGCAGCATGGTCGACCGGATCACGCCGAAGACGTCGCCGGAGGATCGCGAGTGGGTGCAGCGCGCGTTCGGTGTCTGCGATCGCTGGCCGGTGATGACCGAGCCGTTCTCGCAGTGGATCGTCGAGGACGAGTTCGCGAACGGACGGCCACCGCTTGACGAGGTGGGCGTGCAGTTCGTCGCCGACGTGCGACCGTATGCCCTGATGAAGACGCGGCTGCTCAACGCAAGCCACAGCGCACTCGGATACCTCGGCTCGCTCGGCGGCCACCGCACGACCGACAAGGCGATGGCCGATCCCGTCTTCGGCGACTTCGTCGCGCGCATGATGGACGAGGAGATCGCGCCCCTGCTGCCGCCGGTCGACGGGATCGACCTCGCGCAGTACCAGGCGACGCTGCTCGAGCGCTTCGCCAACCCGGCGATCGGCGACCGCCTGTCACGGCTGTGTCGCAACGGCTCGACGAAGGTGCCGCGGCATGTCCTGTCGTCGATCAGCGAGGCGCGCGCGACGGGACGGCCGCACGCGCTGCTCACGCTCGCGGTCGCGGGATGGTGCCGCTACCTGCGCGGCATCGACGAGCACGGGCGGGCGCTCCCGCTCGACGATCCGGCCGGCGATCGCCTGCAGGCGCTCGCGCTGGAGGGGGCCGGCGACCCGCGGCCGCTGCTGGCAGACCAGGCCACGTTCGGCTCGCTCGGCGCCGACACCGGCTTCGCCGACGCGCTCGAGCACGATCTGAACGATCTCGAGGCCGACGGCGCGCTCGCGGTCGTCGCCGACCGCGCCAGCGCCGACGCGCCGCTGACCACCGCGTGAGCGACGCGATCCTGCGCTTTGCGCCGATCGACACGGCGGCCGTGAAGGTCCTGCTGTGCGATGCCGACGGCAACCTGTTCGGATCTGAGGAGCCCGCGTTCGTGGCGTCGACGAACGTCACGAACCGGCTGCTCGTCGATCTCGGGATCGACCGCTCCTTCGACCCCGAGGAGTTGCGCCGGCGCGCCGTCGGGAGGAACTTCCGTGCGACGGCGCTGGAGCTGGCGGCCGAGGCGGGCGCCACGCTGGACCCGGACGAGCTGCAGCGGCGCGTGGTCGAGGAGCAGCACGAGGTCGTCGCCTACCTCGCGGCGGTGCTGAAACCCGATCGCGCGGTGCTCGAGCCGCTCGCGCAGCTCGCACGGCGCTTCACGCTGGCCGTCGTCAGCTCGAGCGCCAGCGCCCGCCTGGACGCGTGCTTTGCCGCGACCGAGCTGGACGGCCTGCTGGCACCCGCCCTGCGCTTCAGCGCGGAGGACTCGCTGCCGGTGCCGACGAGCAAGCCCGATCCTGCGATCTACACCTTCGCGGGCGAGCGGCTCGGGATCCGCGGCGCCGAGGGACTCGCGATCGAGGATGCCGTGGTGGGCGCCCGCTCGGCGGTGGCAGCCGGCTTTCCGACCGTCGGCAACCTGCAGTTCGTCGCGCCCGACGAGCGCGCGCAGCGCGCCGCCGCGCTGCGCGAGGCGGGCGTCGCCGCCGTCGTCACATCCTGGCGCGACCTCGTCGAGCTGCTCGACGACGAGCATCGCGAACTACCGTCGTTAGCAGGTCTTTCACCGCGCGTTCACGCCTGAGTCACGCCGCCGGCGGGCCCCGGATGTCTAATCGCCGGTGTGATCGGTACGGATGCGCCGGCGGAGGTGATCGCTCACCGTGGAGCATCGGCCTACGCGCGCGAGCACAGCTTCGCCGCCTACGACCTCGCGCTCGCCCAGGGCGCTGACACGCTCGAGCTCGACGTGCGGCTGACGATGGACGGCCGGCTCGTCGTCCTGCACGACTCGCGGCTGCTGCGCACGGCGCGCGATCCGCGCGCGATCGCGCGCCTGTGCGTCGCCGAGCTGGCCCTGCTGGACGCGGCCGTCCGCCCGCCCACCCTGGATGCGGTCCTGGATCGCTACGGCACGGCGACGCGCTGGCTCGTCGAGTTGAAGGATCCATCGCCCGCATCGGAGCATGGCGTCGCCGCCGCGCTGATGGCGCGCGGCTTCGAGAGCGCCGCGACCGTGCAGAGCTTCAACGCGGTCGCGCTGCGCCGGCTGCGCCAGTCGATGCCGACGCTGGCGGTCGCACCGCTCTACAGGCGCGCGCCGAGCACGCGGCGATTGCGCGCGGTGGCCCCGTTCGCGGCCGCCGTCGGTGTCCGCCATTGCGCCGTCGACATGACGCTGATGCTGCGCGCGCGGGCCTGCGGCCTCGCCGTCCGCGCCTGGACGGCGAACGCGCCGCGCGACATCGAGCGGCTCGTCGGCCTCGGCGTCGCGGGCATCATCACGGACGTCCCGGATGTCGCGCGCGGCGTCGTGGACGCCAGCCCCGCGCTGGCCGCAGCAGCCTGATCGGCCTCACGGCACGTACGGCGGCGCTTCCCCCCAGCCCCAGCGCGGGACGGGCGCGTGGGGGGCGACGTCGGCGCTCGGCTGGGCGTTGTGCATCGCAAGCCGCGTCCCCCACTCGACGTAGGCCATGAACGCCGAGCGGAACTCCGGGTCGTCGGGCAGGGCAGCGTCATCGGCCGCGAGGCTCATGAGCGACGCGAAGCGAAAGCGCTGCTCGCCGGTGATGGCGAGGTCGCGGTGCTTGGCGCATCGCGATCCTCTACACACGGCGGGCGTAGTCCGGCGTGTATCCGGGGCCCGCAGGCCACTGGCTATCTCCAAGCCGGCGGCGCGACGTCCGCAGGGATCGACAATCTCGACGGAACTCGCACCGGGCTGGGCTCAGCCATGCAAGCAGTCTCGTACCGGCGGCATGTCCCAGAACGCCGTTCTCGTCCATGTCTCTCGTTGAGCGGGTTCTAGATGAGTAGGTAGCGCATCCGGGGCTCATAAGCCGTCGCCTTGATGAGCTCATAGATCAGGTCGCCAAACTCGCTGGCGTCGACCAAGGCGCGCGTACGTCGATCCGCAGCTTCGAATTCGGCCAGCACGTCGGCTTCGGGTCGCTGCACGGCCTCGAGGAAGACTTCGTAGCGCTCGTCCGACGCCGTTACTAGACGCCCGGCCTGACCTCTACATCTCGGCAGACGTCGAAACGGACGGCCCCGTGCCAGGGCCTTACTCGCTTCTGTCCTTCGGTATGGCCGTAGCGGCGACCTTCGACGGCGACGTCGTCCGGCGCGTTGATCAGCCGCAGACGTTCTACAGAGAGCTTCGGCCGATCTCCGACAGATTTCAAGACGAGGCTCTTGCGGTCAACAGCCTCGATCGCGAGCGGTTGCTGACGGAAGGCACCGAGCCGCGAGCAGCGATGGACGAAGCCGCTGGCTGGGTTCGTGAGGTTTCCGCTGGGTATCGGCCTGTTCTCGTCGCCTATCCAGTGGCGTTTGATTGGTCGTTTCTCTACTGGTACTTCGAGACGTTCGCGCAAACCGGCTCGCCATTCGGCCATTCCTCATGTCTCGACATCCGTACGCTGTATCAGGCCCATGCGAGAACCGTTTTCGACCTGTCCAGCAAGCGGCACATGCCAGCCGAGCTGGTTCCCCGTCGACCGCATACCCACAACGCATTGGACGATGCGCTAGAGCAAGCCGAACTCTTTGCAAACGTGTTGACTTGGGCAATGGAGGGACGCATCGATCCACCCTCTGAACCCTCGCGCGCCAGCGGTTCAGCGCCTTCATGGCTCGCTCGACGCGTGGTGCCGTTAGCCTGATCCGGCTAGGACGAGCCGGGCATCCTGCCGCTGGCCTCGAAGTTCCCGCGAACGCTTCACGCGCGTAGTCCGTCATAGGGATCACGTTCAGCCCGGGCGCTGGGAGGCGCGCGCGTCAGAGGCGGTGACGGCACGTAGACGGGGGCGGACGCGGAAGAACTCTGGCAGGAGGTCCGCTAGCAGTTGTACGTGGACGTGGGCGATCGCGGCGAGCTCACTGTCGTCGTAGCCATGGACCTCGCGGTGGACGCGGATCACGTCGGGCCAGAGCCGAGGCTCCTCAAGAGCGATGGGTTCGGGTTCGACAATCCGCCAGTGCCGAGCGGACAGCTGCTTGTAGAGGCCGAAGCGCGACCGACGCGAAGGGGAGATGGCGCTTCTCGCCGCAAATAGGGCCGGGACCCGCAGTACCACGAGACCCGTGATCATCCGTCGCCGAGACGACTGAGACCGGCGCGCAGCAGCGCGTGTCTGTGCGGATCTCCACGCCGCACGTCCCAGAAGATCTCTTCCCGGACGTGCGGAAGGTCGCTGACGCACGGGTGCCGTCCGGCGGTGCGTGGTAGTGCAAGCAGTTCGGGATGCTGAGGGCCACATAGCCAAAACGCAGGATCCGCTCCCCCCTGCATGCCGCCGCCCGCCACAGTCATGCCTGGAGCGGTCCCGCCGGTTTGATGCGTCCGCGACGTATCGGTTGCCCGCGAGCCGCTGCCGGTTAGTGTTGCGGCCGCCTCGCCCGCTGAGGGGGGCGGGATTCCAGGCGGAGGATCGGCGGCGTTGGCTTGTGGCTCAGGTCTTGCCGGTACGCGTTCGTGACGTAGAGCTGTTGGTGGAGACGGTGCCCCTGGCGGGTTCAGAGCCGACGTCGCGGCTGCCGGATGCGGTCGATGCCGTTGTTGACGCGTTTTCGCGGGCGCAAGATGCGATCATCGAGTTGGCAACCTCGACTGCTGAGACGATCGGTGAGGCTGCTAAGCCTGGACGCGGCCGGATAGTGTTGAGGTGGAGTCCGGGCTGAAGTTCTCGGCCAAGGGGGACGTGAGCACGACGAAGCGCGGGCGCTCGAGCACGATTACATGGGCTGTGAGCACATCCTCCTCGGACTGGTGCATGAGCAGAAGGGGCTGGCAGCGCTCCTGTTCGCGTCGGTGGACATCAGCGTCGACCGCGTTCGCACGCAGGTCGTCAGCGCCATCGGCCCCGGGTGCGGCGATCGCGCCGACGCAGATCGCGTTCAGTCGGCAGGCCACGAAGGTCCTTGAGCTCGCGGTGCGCCAGGCGCGATCGCTCAGCCACTACTTTGTCGGCTCGGAGCCATCCTGCTTGGTCTGCTGCATCAAGACGAGGGCCCCCGCAGCGCGCTCGCTGTCGCTATTGGAGATCGACGCGCGGCGACTGGCGCGCGTGGCCGAAGGGGATGCGGCGTCGCAACGAACGCTTGGCGGTTGCCGACCCGGCTGTGTTAGCAGCGCACGCGCGCGCCGCACGTCGATCTGCGAAGTTGGAGCTCCGCGAGGCGGCGGACCACCAGAACTCCCCATTCGGCACTTGCGCTTGGCACGAGAACCAGCGCTCAAGTCGCCACGCGAAGGCAGTACGTACCGCCCCCGTATTCGTCGTCGTTGCGCATGATGCGCACCTGCTGCCCGACGTCGCACCCGATCGCGGCGAGCGTCTGCGGATCGGCCGAGCAGTGCTCGCGGCGCCGCGCGAGGTCACCCTGAGCAAACAGCGCCTGCTTGATCGATGCACGATGCGTAGCCATTGAGAGCCTCTTGCGTTGGAGCGAAAACCGACGCGCATTGGCGCGACGCGTGCCAAAGGCAGCGGCGTGCCGCGCGTTCGCCGGACACCGATGCAGAGCGCGATCGGCCGCGCCTGATACGGCCGGCGGCCCCGAGCCGCTTCGGGCGCAGCTCGTTGTCGACGAAGTGAACGCCGGACGGGGCGGATTCAGGTGTTGCGGTCCGGCTGTCGGCTCGACGTCCGGCAGCGATCGTCTCGTGTGTGCGATGTCGCACAGCTGCGCTCTGCGCGACCGTCTACGGTGGCGGCTGGCCGGCCGCGGCTGCAATGTTAGGGGTGATGACGTGGTAGGGACGATCAGAATCCTCATCCGGTCCGACGTGCGCCTGTACGGCGACGGGATCCGGCTCGTGCTGGAGCGCGAGCCGGGAGTGGAGGTCGTCGGAAGCGCTGACCCGGACGACCGCTTCGGCGGGCTGGCGAAGATCGGCGAGCTTCAGCCGGACGTGATTCTGCTCGACAGCGCGACCGCCGACGTCGTCACGCTGATCCGGCAGATCCAGCAGATCGACGCCGACATCAAGATCGTCGCGCTCGCGCTGCAGGACAGCGACCGCGAGATCCTCGGCTGGGCCGAGGCCGGCATCTCGGGCTACGTGACCCGCGACGGCTCGGCGGCGGACCTCGTGGCGACGATTCGCAGCGCCGCACGCGGCGAGGCGTTGTGTTCGCCGCGCGTCGCTGCGCGGCTCATGCAGCGAGTGGCGGCGCTGGCGCGTGATGACCCCGCTCGCGAGTGCGCCGGGCTGACGCCGCGCGAGCTGCAGATCGTGCGACTGATCGACGAGGGCCTCTCGAACAAGGAGATCGCCGTGCGGCTGTGCGTCGGCGTGTCGACCGTCAAGAGCCACGTCCACAGCATCCTCGAGAAGCTCGGTGCGCGGCGGCGCGGCCAGGTCGGCGCGCGGCTGCGCGCGAGCGCGCTGTCGCCTGGGCCATAGCGGCCGGCACCGGCCGCATGCGGCGACGAGAAGGCGCGGCGGGCAGCTGCCGATCGCCGGCGGCGCCGTGGCGCTCGCGCGGCCGCTGTCGATCCAAGGATCTAGTCCTTCGCGACGCGGGTCTCGATCGCATTTCGATCCGACGCCCGATGCGCCCCTGCCGCGCTGGCAGCACACTGCGTCGACGGCCCTCGAAGCGGAGCGAACTGTGAAGCCGATCCGGGTGCTCATCGTCGAGATGCCTCAGCTCATGACAGACATCGCCAAGGAGATCCTCGCGGGTCGTGCCGACTTCGAACTCGCGGGCGTCGTCGCGGATGCGCGCGAGCTCAGCTGCGCGCTGCCGCCCGCCGGCGCGGACGTGGTTCTGTGCCGCACCGGCCGCGCGGTGCTGCCGGCGATCTATCGCGAGCTGTTCGAGTCCCACCCCCATCTGCGACTGCTCGCGATCGAGTGCGGCGATCGCAGCGGCAGCATCTACGAGCTGCGGGCGTCGCGTACGCCGTTGGACGTGCGGCCGACCGCGCTCGTGGACGCGATCGCGGCCGTCGGCGCCCCGCCGCGCCGGTTCCCGTGGGACCTGCCCATCAACGAAGAGCCCTGACGGTCCAAGGAGCTGAACATGTCCGTGCACACCACGCCCGCATATGAGCCGGAGACGCCTTTTGAGGGCACGCTCCTCTCCGAGACACCGCCGCCGATCGCACATCCGGCGCCCGACGGCGTCGGCGGCCGCGTCGGCCTCGAGAGCCCGTTCCTACCCGAGTACTGGACCGGCGAGGAGGGCGAGGCCGCCTCGCCCGCGACGGCCGAGCTGGTCGAGCTGCTCGAGCGGCTCTGGGACCACGAGTTCGACGAGCTGACGCTGCAGCTCGCGCAGGAGGCGGCGGCCGCCGTCGACGAGCGCCTCCCCGAGGGCGAAGCGCCCGGCGACCCAGTGGCTCGCGAGCGCTTCGTCGAGGGCTGGCTGGAGCCGCTGCACGAGCACGCCGAGCGGCTGCTCGAGAGCGTCGGCGATGCGGTCGTCGAGCAGGACGTCGCGACCCTCAGCGAGGAGGAGCTCGACTCGCTGCTCGCGCGGCTCGAGGTCGGGCCGACGGACCTGTCGCCGACGTTCGAGGGCTTCCTCGGCGGGCTGCTCAAGAAGGCCAAGAAGCTCGCCAAGGGCGCTTGGAGGCTTGCGAAGAAGGGGATCGCGGCCGTCGGCAAGGTGCTTCCGATCGGCATTCTGCTGGGCAAGCTCAAGGCGCTCGTCAAGCCGCTGCTCAAGCGGGTGTTGAGCTCGGCGCTCGGCAAGCTGCCGCCCGACCTGCGGCCGGTCGCGACACAGCTGGCCAAGCGCATGCTCGGCGCCGCCGGCCTCCAGCCGACGAGCGAGGACGAAGACGAGCAGTCCGCGCCGCCGGCCTGCGCCGACATCGGCGTCATCCAGCAGGAACTCGACCTCGCGGCCGCGTCGCTGCTGTTCGCAAGCGACGAGACCGACGGGGAGATCGCCCTCGCCGAGCTCGCACTGCACACGCAGAGCACCGACGGCGAGGACACGCTGCGGCTCACTGCGGCGCGTGAGCGATTCGTCGCGGAGATCACGCAGTCGGCCGGCGAGGACTCCGCCGCCGCCGTCGAACGCTTCCTGCCGGCGATCCTGCCGGTGGCGAAGATGGCGCTCGGCGTCGCCGGCCGCGACCGTGTCGTCAGCTTCCTCGCCGGCTACCTAGCGAAGCTCATCGGACGGTATGTCGGCCCCGAGCACAGCGCGCCGCTGTCGCGCGCGATCGTCGACGCAGGGCTGCGCTCGATCAACCTCGAGGCGCCACCGGAGAGCGAGCGCGAGGCGGCCGGCACGGCGCTCGCCGCCACGGTCGAGGACACGCTGCACGGACTCGCCGAACTCGGCGAGCACGTCTTCGCAGACGAGGAGCTGCTCGCGCACGAGACCTACCGCGCGTTCGAGGCGGCCGCGGTGGCGAACATGCCGCCGGCGACGCTGCAGCCCGAGCTGCGGCCGGCCGCGTTCCTGCCCGCGACATGGGTGCTGATGCCGGCACATCGCTCGGCGAAGGCGTTCAAGAAGTACAGCAGCGTGCTCGACGCGAAGATCACGCCACAGGTGGCGCGCCGGCTGATGACGTTCGGCGGCACGCCGCTTGAGACGTTCTTGCGCGAGCACGACGGCGCGACCGGCACCGTCGAGGCGCGCGCGCATCTCTACGAGGCGATCCCGGGGACGACGCTCGAACGGGTCGCCGCGCTGGAGCGCACTGCCGCCGCCGGGCCCGATCGCGGCGACGGCGCGTCGATTCACCCGCTGACGACGGAGGCCGCCGGGCTGCTGTTCGGCGAGCCCGGCATCGGGCGCGACGTCTCCCCGCGCTACCTGTCAGACCGCGACCAGATCGCCGTGGGTCAGCGATTCGTCGCGCTGGAGCTCGTCGGCGCGCCGCCGCCGCCCGCGTCGGCTGCGCGCAGGCGCGGCAGCCACGCGCGCGCGACGATCGACCTGCGCGCCGCGCGCGAGATCCGCCTGGCGCTGTTCTTCAGCGAGGACGAGGCGCAGAGGCTCGCGGCCCAGGTCAACCGCGGCGGCGCCGCGGCCGCGCTGCACGCGGCGCTGGGCGCCGCGGCGCGCCCGCGGCTGGCGCACGTTCCCT
>CADCVQ010000169.1 GCA_902806175.1 uncultured Solirubrobacteraceae bacterium | reverse complement strand
GGCCGGCCAGCCACGGCAGGCCGCGGCGGCAGGCGCCGCACAGCACGTCGCCGGCGCGGCCGCCCGGCGCGGCGCAGACCGCGCAGCGCGGTGGTGCGACCAGCGCGACGAGCTCGTCGAGAAGCGCCATCGGCCGATCGTGGCGCGGCACGTGTTGCAGCGGGCGCGCGGAGTGCCACAATCGCGCGCATCCTCTCCGCGTTGCCAGCAGTTCTCGCGGTCTCGCCCGACGGCGGCTGGACGTTCGAGCCCGGGCCGCTCGTGCTCGTGGCGGCGCTGACGTTCGCCTACGTGCGCCGCTGGCGCCAGGTCGACGGATCGGCCGGGCGGCTGGCGAGCTTCCTCGCCGGAATGGCGCTCGTGCTCGTCGCGCTCGTCTCGCCGATCGACCGTCTCGGCGAGCAGCTGTTCTTCATGCACATGACCCAGCATCTGCTGCTGCTCGACCTCGCCCCGATCCTCGTGCTGCTCGGCCTCACGAAGGTGCTGCTGCGCCCGCTGACGCGCCGCCTCGTGCGCGTCGAGCGCGCGGCCGGGCCGCTGGCGCACCCGATCTTCGCGATCGCGCTCTACGTCGTGACGATGGCGCTCTGGCACGTGCCCGCGATGTACGACGCGGCGCTCGAGTACCCCGTCGTGCACGTGCTCGAGCACCTGAGCTTCGGCGTCGCGGGCGGCCTGTACTGGTGGCATCTGCTGTCGCCGATCCGCGCGCGCCGGCGGCTCGGCGGGATGGGCCCGGTCGTCTACATGCTCGCGACGAAGGTGCTCGTCGGCCTGCTCGGCATCCTGCTGGCGTTCGCTCCGGAGGCGATCTACGACTTCTACGAGCGCTCACCAGAGTTCTGGGGTCTGTCGCACGCGACGGATCAGGCCGTCGGCGGGCTGATCATGGCGCTCGAGCAGTCGATCGTGATGGGCGTCGCGCTCGTGTTCCTGTTCGTGAGTGCGCTCGGCGAGAGCGACCGCGAGGACGAGCGTGCGGAGCGCTACGCGAGCCGGTAGCCGGCACGTCCCGGCCCTGCGATGATCGCGCTCGAGCACCGCGACGCGCCGCACCGCGCCGCACGGCACTGCGGTGCGTCAGATCCCGTACAGGAAGTCCAGCCCGACGCTGTTGAGCAGCTTCTGGGCCTCGATGTTCAGCTGCGTCAGCTCGCCGGTCCAGATCAGCACGCCCATCACGACGAGGATCGCTCCGCCGGTGGCGACGATCGCGGCGTAGTGGCGCTTGACGGCCGCAAAAACGGTCGTCATGCGGTTGAACGCGACGGCCGTCAGCAGAAACGGGATCGCCAGGCCCGCCGAGTACCAGGCCAGCAGATAGGCGCCGCGCGCGGTCGATTCCGACAGCGACGCTGTGGTCAGGATGAAGCCGAGCGTCGGCCCGACGCACGGCGTCCAGGCGATCGCGAACGCCGCGCCGGCGACGAGCGGCCCGCCGCGGCCGGCGCGCGCCATCAGTGCGTCTACGTGCCACTCGCGCCCGAGGCGGGCGACGAACGGCGTCGCGAGGAAGAACAGGCCCAGCAGGACGATCACGATCGCCGCGACGCGCTCGAGCGTGTCGCGGTGGTCGTTCAGCGACGAGCCGAGCTTGGTCGCGCCGAGGCCGAGCACGATGAAGATCGCCGAGAAGCTCGCGACGAACAGCAGCGCGGGCAGGAGCACCCGCCGCAGCGGCGCCGCGTCGATCTCCGTCGGCTTGACGCCCGACACGGCCGACAGGTAGCCCGGCACGAGCGGCAGCACGCAGGGGCTGAGAAACGACACGACGCCCGCCGCCAGCGCGGCGAAGATGCCGACGCCCGAGGCCGTCTCGACCGCGGCGATCACGACGCCCCCAGCGCGAAGCGGCGGATGTCGGCCTCCAGGCCCGCCGCGTCGGCGTAGCCGCCGAGCTTCGTGTGGCGCGTGCGCCCGTCGGGCCCGATGAAGATCGTCGTCGGCATCGCCCGCCCGCCGCCGATCGCGCGCGCCGCCTTGCCGTCGCCGTCGTAGACGCTCACGAAGCCGGGCGGCACCTCGTCGAGAAAGGCCTGCGCGCCGTCGCGGCTGTCCATGTAGTCGACGCCGACGAACGCGACCTTGTCGCCGTGCTTCTTGACGGCGGCGGCGAAGAACGGGAACTCGAAGCGGCACGGCCCGCACCAGGACGCCCACTGGTTGACGACGACGGGGTGGCCCTTCAGCGCCGCCAGGCGCGCCTTGAGGTCGGCCGGGCCGTCGCCGACGAGCCGGTTGGCGTCGGCGGCGTTGGCGGCGAGCGCCGACCGGCCCTTGCCCGCGGGCGTCGATGTCGTCGGCGCGACGGCGGCGCTGTCGGGCGTCGTGCCGGGAGCGGCCGGCCCGCTCGTGCGTTCGTCGTCGCCGCAGGCGGCCAGGGCCGCGGCGAGCGCGACGGCGACGACGAGCGAGAGCGGGGCGTTTCTCACGACGACTGCAGGATGCCGGATCGCGTCGGGCGGCGGGTGGGTTGCGCGATCACACCTGTTCGTACGTGTAGTGCGAGCGGCGGGCTCAACCTTCCAGCAGCGCGCCGTCCTCGATCTGGCGCTGGCCGTCGCCGTCGTGCTCGACGGTGACCTCCCCGCGCACGACGACGCCCGCGCCGAAGCGCACGTCGCCGCGGACCGTCAGCCGCTGCGCCTGCACGAGCGACGGCGGCCCGGCGGCGAAGCGCGCGTCGAAGTCGCGCACGAACTTGAAGTAGCGCCCGTCGAGCGCGACGAGCGGCGCCCCCGCGCCGTCGCGCTCGGGTGCGACGGCGAGCGTGCCGTCGTCGTGCAGGACGTAGGCGTCCGAGCGCAGCGCGAGCAGGTCGTCGGTCGTCTTGACCGGCGCGAAGCGATCGCGCGGCACGCGGATCGCGCGCGCGCCGTCGAAGACGTCGATCGCGGCGCCCATCGCGGTCTCGAGCTGAAGGACCGCCGGTGACGACGAGTCGCCCGGATCGAGGGTCTTGCGGTTGACGATCATCGGCAGCCCGAGCACGCCGCCGCGCTCGTCGAGCACGTCGCGCAGCGCGCGCAGGTCCAGCCACAGCGTGTTCGTGTTGAAGTAGCGGTGGCGTGAGGTGTCCTGGAAGGCGTCGACGTCCTCGTCGGGCGTCTGCGCGATCTCGCGCAGGACGAGTCCGGACCCGCCCCCGCCGGTCCGCTGCGCGAGGTGGCCGCCCTTGCGATCGGCGGCCGTGCGGTCGGCGACCTCCATGAGGAAGGGGATCTGCTCGCGGGCAAACCAGGCAAGGATGCGCGGCGCCATGACCGCGCCGAGGTTGTCGACGTTGGCGACGAAGGCGTAGCGGTAGCCGCCTTCGAGCAGCGCGTCGAGCATCCCGGAGCTCAGCAGCGACGGGTAGAGGTCGCCGTGGCCCGGCGGCGCCCACTCGAGGCGCGGGTCCTGCGGCCACGACGCGGGCTTGAGATCCTCGCCGGCGAGCTTCGGGACCTTGCTCTGCAGAAAGTCCGCGGCGACGCCCGCCACCGCCAGCGTGTCGTATGGCTCGAGCGCCGCAAGCGACGCATCGCGCGTCGCGAAGGAGTTCATCAGCACGAGCGGCAGCGCCGCGTCCATCCGCTTGCGCAGGTCGAGGATCTGGCGCACCGTGATGTCGAGGAACGTCAGGCCGTCCTTGACCTCGAGCAGCGACTTCGGAGCCGTCATCCCCATGCCCGTGCCGAGGCCGCCGTTGAGCTTGATGACGACCGTCCGCGAGAGCGCCTCGCGCGCGCCCTGCTCGTCCTCGGGCAGCTCGTCGGCGTCGGGCAGTTCGGTGACGGGCTCGATGTCGGACTCCGCCAGCACGCCCGTCTCGCCGTCGCGCAGGCGCTCGTAGTAGTGCGCGAACGTCTTGACCGCGACGTCGGCGACGCCGTCGGAGCGCATCTTGTCCAGCGCCGCGTCGAGGTGGTCCATGGCGTGACGGTACCCACGCCCGGCGACCGGCGCCCGCTCAGCTGCTCCAGCTCGTCAGGTACTCGCGCTGCGCCACGGTCAGCTCGTCGATCCGCACCCCGAGCGATGCGAGCTTCAGGCGCGCGACCTCGCGGTCGATCGCCGGCGGGACGGGCAGCACGCGCTGCTCCAGGGCGCCACCGTGGCGCGCGAGGTGCTCCACGCACAGTGCCTGGTTTGCGAAGGACATGTCCATCACCGCGGCCGGGTGGCCCTCGGCCGCTGCCAGGTTGACGACGCGCCCCTGCGCGAGCAGGTTCAGCCGCCGCGTGCCGACCTCGAACTGCTCGACGAGCGGCAGCACCTGGCGGCGTGCGCCGGCCAGCGCGGCGAGCTGGTCGACCGCGACCTCGACGTCGAAGTGACCGGCGTTGGCGAGCATCGCGCCATCCTTCATGCGCTCGAAGTGCTCGCGCACCAGCACGTCGCGCCCCCCGGTCACGGTGATGAAGACGTCGCCGCGCCCGGCGGCGTCCAGCGCGGGCATGACCTCGCAGCCGTCCATCCGCGCCTCCAGTGCGCGCATCGGGTCGACCTCGCAGACGATCACCGACGCGCCCGCGCCCTTGGCGCGCTGCGCGACGCCCTTGCCCGTCCAGCCGTAGCCGATCACGACGACGGTGCGGCCCGCGAGCAGCATGTTCGTGGCGCGGAGGATGCCGTCGAGCGTCGACTGCCCGGTGCCGTAGCGGTCGTTGAACGTGCGCTCGGTGAGCGACTCGTTGACGGCCAGCACGGGGCACCGCAGCAGCCCGTCGTGCTCGAGTGACCGCAACCGCACGAGTCCTGTCGTCGTCTCCTCGGTGCCGCCCAGCAGCGACGCGCGCCACGCGGCGTCACCCGCATGCAGGACCGACAGCAGGTCGGCGCCGTCGTCGAGCGTGACGTGCGGCGCGCGCGCCGCCAGCGTGACGACATGCGCGCCGTAGGAGTCGGCGTCCTCCCCGCGGACGGCGTGCACGGCGACGCCGAAGCGGTCGACGAGCGCCGCCGCGACGTCGTCCTGCGTCGACAGCGGGTTGGAGGCGCACAGCTGCGCCTGCGCGCCGCCGGCGATCAGCGTGCGCAGCAGGTTCGCGGTCTCCGACGTGACGTGCAGGCACGCCGCCACCCGCAGCCCCTCCAGCGGGCGCTCCTGCTCGAAGCGCTCGCGGATCGAGCGCAGGACGGGCATCTGCCCGTCGGCCCAGGCGATCCGGACCTGCCCCTCCTCGGCGAGGGACAGGTCCGCGACATCGAAGGCGCGCGGGTGCTGCCGGCGCTGCTGCCTAGTAGCGATACTCGTTGCTCTTGTACGGGCCCTCGACCGGACGGCCGATGTAGTCGGCCTGCTCCTGCGAGAGGACGGTCAGCTTCGCGCCCACCGCCTCGAGGTGCAGGCGCGCGACCTTCTCGTCGAGCTCCTTGGAGAGCACGTAGACCTCGTTCTCGTAGGCGTCGTTGTTCGTCCACAGCTCGATCTGCGCGAGCGTCTGGTTCGTGAACGAGTTGGACATCACGAACGACGGGTGACCGGTCGCGTTGCCGAGGTTCAGCAGGCGCCCCTCGGACAGCAGGATGATCGCGTGGCCGTCGGAGAAGACCCACTTGTCGACCTGCGGCTTGATGTTGACCCGCTCGATCCCGGGCGTCTTCTCCAGCCCCGCGACGTCGATCTCGTTGTCGAAGTGGCCGATGTTGCCGACGATCGCGTGGTGCTTCATCCGCGCCATGTGATCGGCGGTGATGATGTCCTTGTTGCCCGTCGTCGTGATGAACACGTCGGCGCTGTCGACGACGTCCTCGAGCGTCTTGACGTCGTAGCCCTCCATCGCCGCCTGCAGGGCGCAGATCGGATCGATCTCGGTGACGACGACGCGGCAGCCCTGGGCGCGCAGCGAGGCGGCCGAGCCCTTGCCGACGTCGCCATAGCCGCAGACCACGCCGACCTTGCCCGCGAGCATGACGTCGGTCGCGCGGAAGATGCCGTCGACGAGCGAGTGACGGCAGCCGTAGAGGTTGTCGAACTTCGACTTCGTGACGGAGTCGTTGACGTTGATCGCCGAGAACAGGAGCTTGCCCTGCTTGGCCATCTGGTAGAGGCGCCCGACGCCCGTCGTCGTCTCCTCCGAGACGCCGACGATGGCCGCGGCCATCTTCGTGTAGCGCTGGGCGTCCTCGGTCAGCGAGCGGTTGAGGACCTTCAGGAAGGAGACGAACTCGGCGGACTCACCGGTCGAGGGATCGGGCGCGGCGCCCGCGGCCTCGTACTCGGCGCCCTTGTGGACGAGCATCGTCGCGTCGCCGCCGTCGTCGAGGATGAGGTTCGGGCCGTCTTCGCCCGGCCACGTCAGCGCCTGCTCGGTGCACCACCAGTACTCGTCGAGGCTCTCGCCCTTCCAGGCGAAGATCGGCACGCCCTTGGGATCGTCGACGGTGCCGTCGGGTCCGACGACGGCCGCGGCAGCGGCGTGATCCTGCGTGGAGAAGATGTTGCAGCTGCACCAGCGCACGTCGGCGCCGAGTGATGTGAGCGTCTCGATCAGCACCGCGGTCTGGATCGTCATGTGCAGCGAGCCGGTGATCCGCGCGCCCTTCAGCGGCTGGGCATCGGCGTACTCCGCGCGGGTCTGCATCAGGCCGGGCATCTCGTGCTCGGCGAGTACGATCTCCTTGCGGCCGTAGTCGGCGAGCGCGATGTCGGCGACCTTGTAGTCGAGCTTCGTGTCGACGGCTGCGGTGGGCGGATTCATGTGCTGTGGATCTCCTCGGTCAGGCGTGCGATGTCGCCGGTGTGGCTGCGGCGGCACGCGCCAGCAGCTTCGTGTGCTTGTCCTGCTCCCAGCGCAGCCATTGCGCCGGCGAAACGTCTTCGGGACGGCGCGGCTGCGCCTCGAACCACGCGTCCACCGCCCCTGCGAGCTCCGCGTCGCGGCGCAGCCGCATCGCGAAGCCGATCTCCCCGAGGCCGATATCGAAGTGCGTCACGAGCTCGCGCAGCGTTCGCAGGCGCTGCAGCTCGCCCGGCCCGTAGAGCCGGTAGCCCGCTTCGGAGCGCTGCGGCTCGATGAGCCCGGCGCGCTCGATGTAGCGCAGCATGCGCGGCGACCAGTCCGTCGTCTGCGCCGCCTCCTGGATCGTCAGGGCGTCCATCCGGGAGCAACCTTACCACGCCCGTGTCAAGGTTGGCGCGCGGTGGCGATCGCCGCGGTGACGGCGTTAGTGTCGCGGGATGCTCCGGATCTGCCTGGTCGGCGAGCTTCGCGTCGAGCTTGACGGGCGCCGCCTCGAGAGCATCGCGAGCCGGCAGGCTCGATCGCTGCTGGCGTGGCTGGCATACCACCAGGGGCTGCACCCGCGCACGCGCGTGGCGGCGGTGTTCTGGCCCGACGTGCTCGAGACGAGCGCCCGGGCGAGCCTGAGGACGGCGCTGGCGACGCTGCGCCGCGGTCTGGGCGAGGAGGCCTCCGCCCTCCTGCTGGCGGGCCGCGATCGCATCGGGATCGAGGACGGCCCAGGCGTCTGGGTCGATGTCCGCGACGCCCGGCGGCTCGCCGCCGCCGGTCGACGCGACGAGGCGCTGGCCCTCTGCGACGGCGACCTGCTCGTCGACCTCGACGACGAGTGGGTGCTCGAGGAGCGTCGCGCGCTGCGTGATCGCGCCGGCGAGCTGCTCATGGCGCTCGGAGACGCCGCGGAGCAGGCCGGCGACGTCGAGGCCGCCGTCCGCCATGCCCGACGCCGCGTCGAGCTCGATCCCCTGTCGGAGGACGCCACGCGCGTGCTGATGCGCAGGCTGGGGCGCGCCGGCGATGGTGCGGCGGCCGTCGCGGCGTACGAGGCGCTGCGCGCGGCGCTGCGGCGCGACCTCGGCATGGTGCCGTCACCCGAGACGCGCCTGCTCGTCGACGAGCTGCGCAACGCGCCACGGACACCGGCCGTCGACCCTCGCACCGTCCCCTGCCGGCGCCGCTTGGCGCCAGCGACCCCGTGCCGCTCGTCGGCCGCCGCGAGCACATGGCCGCGCTGCACGCGGCCTGGCGGCGCGCGCGCGCCGGCGCGGCGCTCGTCGTGATCCTCGACGGCGAGGCCGGCAGTGGCAAGACCCGCCTGCTCAAGGAGCTCGCGGGCGACGCGCGCGCAGACGGCGCAGGGGTCCTCGCAGGCCGCTGCATGGAGGATGGCGGCACGGCGTTCGCGCCGTTCACCGAGGCGTTGCGCCCGTTCGTGGCGGGGGCGCCGGACGCGCTGCCCGAATGGGTGACCAGCGAGCTCGCGCGGCTGCTGCCCGAGCTCGATCCCGCGGCCGGCGCGCCCAGTGGCGAGCCGCAGGCCGCGCGCCACCGGTTGTTCGAGGCGGTGGCCGCCGCGATCGGGTCCCTCGCGCGCCAACGGCCGCTGCTGCTGATCGTCGAGGACCTGCACTGGGCGGACGTCGCGACCGTGCGCATGCTCTCGCACGTGATCTGGACCGTCGGCTGGGCGCCGTTGCTCGTCGCCGGCTCGCTGCGCGACGCGGACGCTGCCACCGACCCGGCGCTGCACGGCCTGCTCGGCGACGTGCGGCGCGCGGGCCGACTGGAGCGCGTCGCTCTCAGCGGCCTCTCGGAGGACGAGGCGGGCGATCTGGCCGCGGCGTGGCTGGGCGGCGGGCGGCCACCCGCAGATCTCACCGCAGCGATCCTCGCGCGCACGGGCGGCAACCCGCTGTTCGTCGAAGAGCTCGCCCGCCACCTGGTCGAGTCGCATCCGGGACAGCCGGCGGAGGCGCTGCTGGCGGCCGCCGGCCGCGACGTCCCGCTCGGCGTGCGCGCCGTGATCGATCGCCGCCTCGGCCACCTCGGCGAACGCGCGGCCGGCGCGGTGCGGGTCGCCGCGATCGCCGGTGAGGACTTCGTGCTCGCCGACGTCGCCGCCGCCTGCGAGACGAGCGACGATGCCCTCGCCGAAGACCTCGAGGCGGTTGTCGGGGCCGGCCTCGTCGACGAGCTGGCGATCGCGGGGCATTACAGGTTCGCGCACGCCCTGATCCGCGAGGCCGTGCTCGACGGGCTGAAGAGCACGCGCCGCGCGCTGCTGCACCGGCGCTTTGCGGAGGTGCTCGAGGCGCTGCCGCCCGCGCGGCGCGCTGCCCGCACGACCGACCTCGCCCACCACCTGCTCGACGCGCGACCGCTGGTCGACGCGGCCCGAGCCGCGCGCGCTGCGCTCGGCGCCGCGGAGCAGGCGATGCGCAGGCTGGCCTACGAGGACGGCGCGGGACTGCTCGAACGTGCTCTGGCGGGCGACCTCGACGAGCGCGACCCGCTGCGTCCGGCGCTGCTGCTGTCGCTCGGAGAAGCGCGGCTGCGCTCGGCCGACGGACCCGCCGCCGACAGCTGCTTCGCCGCCGCCGCCGACGCCGCCCGGGCGCTGCGCGATCGCGACCTGCTCGCGCGCGCGGCTCTGGGTGCCGCTGGGCTGAGCGTGAACGTCGCCGCCGTCCGCCAACGCGTGCGGTCGCTGCTCGAGGAGGCGCTGGCCGGTGTCGGAGCCGACTCCCCGCTGCGGCCCCGGCTGCTCGCCCGGCTGGCGATCGAGCTGTACTACGAGCCGCCCCCGACGCTGCGCGAGCGGCTCAGCGCGGACGCCCTGGCGGCGGGAAGACGGACCGGCGGCCGCGCGCTGCTGGAGGCGCTGGGCGCCCGGCACGTCGCGCTGTGGAGCCCCGATCACACCGAGGCGCGCCTGGCGATCGCCGACGAGCTCGTCGCGGCGGCGCGCGCGGCCGGCGACCGCGAGGCCGAGTTGCAGGGCGTCAACTGGCGCGTCGCGGACCTCTTCGAGCTGGGCGACCTGGAGCTTCTGCTGGCGTCGATCGACGACCACGAGCGGCTGGCGCGCGAGCTGCGCCTGCCGGCCTTCGACTGGTACGTCCCGCTGTGGCGGTCGACGCTCGCGCTGTTCGCCGACCGGGTCGAGGAGGCCCAGCGCCTGTGGGAGCTCGGTGAGGCGATCGGGCGTGCGGCGGGCGACGACAACGCCGCGCTGCTGTTCGAGGTGCAGCGGCTCGGGATTCGCATGGCCGCCCGGGAGCGGACCGACGCGGAGGACGCCGCGGTTCGGGAGCGCATCGAGCACTCGCCCGCCAGCACCGCATGGCGGATCGGGCTCGCGCTCCGCGACCTTGCGCGCGGCGAGCGCGACGGCGCCCGCGTCGGGCTCGAGCGCGCCGTCGAGGCCCTCGACGACCTGCCGCTCGACGCCAATTGGCTCTATCCCGTCACGGGCCTGGGCCTGCTGGCCGCGCGGCTGGACGACGTCGCCGCGGCCGAGAAGGTGTACGCCCGCCTGCTGCCCTACGGCCACCGCGTCGTGACCGTCGGGCGCGCGTGCTCCTGCACCGGGTCAGCGTCGCTGTCGCTCGGGCTACTCGCAACGGCGCTCGGCGACAGGACGGCAGCGGTCGTGCATCTGGAGGAGGCCGCGCGCTGCAACGCCGCGATGGGCGGCGGAGCCTTCGTCGCCTTCGCCCAGCACGCACTCGCAGACGTGCTCGAGGATCGCCTCCGCAGCGCGGCGCTGCGCCGCGAGGCAGAGCACGCCGCCGCCGCGGTCGGGCTGTCACTGCCCGACGGGCTGTTCTGGCGCATTTGACGGACGTTGACGCAGGGCTCACGGTGGCCTGACGGTGACGTTGCGGCGTGCCGCGATGGTCGACGAGCCCACTCGCTCGACGACGATCAGGAGACGCCCCATGGCCATCCAGTACAGCACCCGCATCGACGCCGCCGCCCTCGCCTCGCTCGAAGCGCGGCTCAGCGGCGACGTCATCACCCCTGCGCACCCCGCCTACGACACTGCGCGCCGGGTCTGGAACGGCATGATCGACAAGCACCCGGCCGCGATCGCGCGCTGCGCGAGCGCCGACGACGTCGCCGTCGCCGTCCGCTTCGCCGGCGAGCACGAGCTGCCGCTGGCCGTCCGCGGCGGCGGCCACAACGTCGCGGGCACGGCCGTCGTCGACGACGGGCTCGTCATCGACCTGTCGGCGATGCGCGCGGTCCGGATCGACGACTCGCGCCGGACGGTGCACGTGCAGGGCGGCGCCACCTGGGGCGACGTCGACCGCGTCACCCAGCCGTTCGGGCTCGCGACGCCCGGCGGCGTGGTGTCGGAGACCGGCGTGGCCGGCCTGGCGCTGAGCGGGGGCGTGTCCGCGCAGCGGCGCCTGCACGGGATGACGATCGACAACCTCGTCTCCGCGCAGATCGTCCTCGCCGACGGCCGCACGGTCCGCGCGAGCGCCGACGAGCACGCCGACCTGCACTGGGCGATCCGCGGCGGCGGCGGCAACTTCGGCATCGTCACCTCCTTCGAGCTGCGCCTCCACGAGCTCGGCCCCGAGGTCTTCTCCGTCAACGTCGCCTACCCCGTGCAGGACGCAGCGCGCGTCTTCGCCGGCTGGCGCGATGCCGTCGCGGGCGCGCCAGACGAGCTGAGCAGCGCGGCGTTCCTGTGGACGTTGCCCGTCATCCCCGATCTGCCCGAGCACCTGCGCGGACTGGCCTACGCGGGGATCGACGGCATGTGGGCCGGCGATCCCGCCGAGGGCGAGCGCCGGATGCAGCCCTTGCGCGAGCTCGCGACGCCGCTGCTGGACATGAGCGGCCGCGCCTCCTATCTGGACGAGCAGTGCGCGCTTGACCCGTTCTTCCCGCCGGGCCTGCGCTACTACTGGAAGGCGCTGTACCTCGATGGGTTGCCCGACGCCGCGATCGCGCAGACGGTCGACTGGACCGCACGGCGCGAGTCCGAGCGCACGCTCGTCGTCATCCGCCACCTCGGCGGCGCGACGGCGCGCGTGGGGGTCGAGGAGACGGCCTTCGGCGATCGCAGCTCGGAGTTCATGCTGAGCATCGACGCGACCTGGGACGACCCGGCCGACGACGAGCGCAACATCGCGTGGACGCGCGCCTACTGGCACGACGCGCACCGCTTCTCGCAGCGGGGCAAGACGTACTTCAACTTCCCCGGGCTGCTGGAAGAGGGCGACGCCGCGGTGCGCTCGAGCTACGGCTCCAACCACGACCGGCTCGCGCAGATCAAGGGCCGCTACGACCCGGAGAACCGCTTCCGGCTCAACCAGAACATCCGCCCCGCCCACTGACGAACGCCGCGCCGGGTTCTCGGCCGCGGCCGAGACGTCCGGGCGCTCACTGGCCGCACCCCACCCCACACCGCCGACCAGACCACTGGAGGACCCCTCATGCTCATGCACCGAACCACCCGCGCCCGCGCCGCGCGCGCGCTCGCCGCTTGCGCACTGGCGGGCGCGGCGCTCGCCACCGGGGCGCTTGCCGCCCCCGCCACGAAGGCCAATTGCTATGGCAACACGCAGTTCGACGTCGTCGGCACGCCGCGCGCCGACGTCCTCGTCGGCACGCCGGGGCCCGACCGCATCCACGCCGGCGCGGGCGACGACGTCATCGTCGGCCTCGACGGCGACGACGTCCTGTGCGGTGGCGCCGGACGCGACCAGATCAGCGGCGGCGACGGCGCCGACCTGCTCGACGGCGCCGACGACGCGCTGCGCATCGTGGCGGAGACGGGCCGGCGCACCGGCGACGGCGCCGACGTCATCGAGGGCGGCGCCGGCAACGACAACGTAGGCGGCCTCGACGGTGCCGACGAGATCGACGGTGGCGACGGAAACGACGAGATGGGCGGCGACCGCGGCGACGACGTCGTCATCGGCGGCGACGGCAACGACACGCTCGCCTTCGCCGGGACCGGCAGCGACCGCCTGCTCGGCGGCGCGGGAGAGGACCGGCTGCAGGGCGGTCCCGGCAACGACGAGCTCGACGGCGGCGACGGCAACGACGTCGTCGGCCTGCCCTGGGACACGGACGAGACCGGCGACGACCGCCTGCGCGGCGGCGCCGGCGACGACGCGCTCGACGGCGGACCGGGATTCGACGCGCTCGACGGAGAGATCGGCATCGACACGTGCGTCAACGGCGAGCAGGACCAGGGGTGCGAGCAGCCATGACCCGATCTCGTGCCCTGCGCCCTCGCCTCGCCGACGGCCGGGGCATGACCGCGTCGGCCCCGGGCTCGTCGCCGCTGCTGCGGCTGGCGGCGAGCCCGGGCGCACCCCGTCTGGCCGCCGCCGCACTGCTCGGGCGGATCGCGATGGGGATGATCCCCCTGGCGCTCATCCTGACGGTGACCGCGGACGCGGGCTCCTATGGCGCCGCGGGCGCGGTCACCGGCGCCTACGCGCTCGGCGTCGCCGTCGGCGGCCCCGTGCGCGGCCGGCTCGGCGACCGGATCGGCGTGCGTCCCGTCCTGCTCGGGACCGGCTGCGCCCACACCGCGGCGCTCGCGGCGTTCGCGGCCGCGTCGCAGGCCGGTCTCACACAGGCAGCACCGGTCGTCGCGCTGCTGATCGGGCTGTCGCTTCCGCCGACCGGGCCCGCGATGCGCGTGATCTGGGACCGCACGCTAGGCGACGAGGAGCTGCGGCGCACCGCGCAGGCACTGGAGTCGGTCGCGCTGGACATCGGGCTGCTCGCCGGGCCGCTCGCGGTGGCCATGCTGGCCGTCGTCGCGCCGCCCGCGGCGGCGCTGCTGGCGGCCGCCGCGCTGACGGTCGCGTCGTCTCTGGGCGTGGCCGCGGCAGCGCGCGCCGTGCGCACCCGCCCGGCGTCCACCGCCCGCGACGCGCTCGGGGCGCTGCGGCCCGTGCGCCTGCGCCGGGCGCTGGCGGTGTCGATCTTCGCGATCGGATCGCTGTTTCCGGTCGAGATCGCCGTCGTCGCGTTCACGCGTGAGCACGGTGACCCGGGATCGGCGGGCGTGTTGCTCGGGGCGTACTCGATGGCGAGCCTGCTCGCCGGGCTGCTCTGGGCGACGCGGCGG
>CADCVQ010000168.1 GCA_902806175.1 uncultured Solirubrobacteraceae bacterium | reverse complement strand
GCCGTCCGGCTGCGCCGCGGGCAGCGCCGGCTCGGGGCGGTGCGCGGCGCGGATGCGCTGGCCGGCGAAGGCGAGCGCTCCGGCCGCCACGAAGGCGACGAAGAAGCCCCACTGGATTCCCACCGTGCCGCCCTCGCCGCTGACGTCGGGGCGGTCGAACACGCGGTAGAAGATCAGCGCCGTCGCCCACAGACCGGCGCCGAAGACGACGGTGCCGTCGCCGCCCGGCAGGTGAAACGGGCGCTTGTCGGCGCGGGCGAGCAGCAGCGCGAGGACGCCCGCAGCGACGAGGAAGATCGCCGCCTCGACGAACGAGACGGCACCGAACGCGCTGATCGTGTCGCTGGCGAAGCTGCGCGTCCCGGTGATGACGACGTTCTTCTCATACCAGGGCAGGAACATCGCCAGCAGCAGGCCGATCGCCGCGCCGGCGGCGAAGCGCTGATCGCGGTCCAGCGCCCCGTAGGCCGCACGCAGCTTCTTGACGCCGTCCGCGGCCATGGCGCGATTGTACGCGCGGGGTCGGTGCAGATCGGCCGTAGCCCAGGAGGCACCGCGCTCAGCGCTTGGCGCTGCGCGCCTTCAGGACCCGCAGCTCGCCTTTGCCGGAGCTGCGCTTGCCGGTGAGGTCTTTGGCTGCGATCACCACGCGGTAGCGACCGGCGCTGCGCGGCGGGTAGCGCCAGCGCAGCGTCCGCACGCCGCTGGCAAGCTGCCCGGCGAGCGTGACCACGGTCCGCCCGTCGCGGCGCAGCGCGAGCGCCACGTAGGACGGCTTGTTGAGCGCGACCTTGACAGCCGCGGGCTTGCCGCCGCGCACCTTCGTCGAGATCAACGCCAGCGCGGGCGGACGGGTGAGGTACGCCGACCAGCGCTCGGCGGCCGCGCAGTACGGCGCCGGGTCGCCGCCGACGGGGGGCGCGGGCGCGGGCACGGGCACGATCCCGCCGGTCGGCGCGGCCGGCGCAGCCGCAGGCGCCGCGTCCTCGCTCAGCCGCGTGCAGAGGTTGCGCAGGAAGTCGCGCGCGACCACGTGGTAGTGCACGTCGGAGTCGCGCTGCAGCGAGTAGCGCGACCAGCCGCCCGTGTCATAGGCCAGAAGCTCGGCCCGCAGCTGCGCGTCGCCCGCGGCGAACAGCGCCGCGCCCGCGGGGTCGGCGGTGAGCTTCGCGTAGTCGTGCAACCCGGTCACGGCCTGGGTGAAGCCGTTGAGCACGCGCAGCCCGGACGCAAAGGAGTAGATGAGGTAGTGCGCGCCGGCCGGCGTCGCCACGCGCACGCCGCTCGGCGGTGCCTCGCGGAAGATGCCCAGGCCCGACTTCGCCGCAGCGAGGTAGGCGGGCTCGTTGAGCTTCACGCCGGCGCGCGCGATCGCCTGCACGGCCGTGCCCTGCGCGAGGCCGCTGACCCACGGCGGCCGGCCGCCGTCGAAGCGAAAGAGGTACTCCCACGCGATCCCGCCCGCGCGCTGCGAGGCGAGCGACAGCGCCTCGTCGACGATCGCGCGCAGCGACGTCAGGTAGTTGCCGGTCCACAACCCGTTGACCTTGCCGAACGTCCCGAGCCACTGGATCTGCAGGCCCTCGCCGGCATAGAACTGCCAGACGAGCTTGCTGCCCGCGAAGCTCACGCGCGCGCCGTGTCGCAGCAGGGGCCCGTTTGACCACCACTGCCGGTTGCGCGCGACCGTCTCGAAGAGCGCAGGCAGCCGCGACGGGGTCAGCTCGCCGGACGCGGTGACGTCCTCGAGGTTGCGCAGGACCGCGGCCAGCGCTGCCTTGCGCGCGCCGCCGAGCTTGCCCCGCAGCCGCTGCGCGTCGGCGTAGATCCTGCGCTTGTCGTCGTGCGTCGCCTGGTCGATCGCGCCGGCGGCGAGCAGCCGCGCGAGCTCGCCGCGCACCGTGCGCTTGGCGGCGGCGGCACGCGTCCCGAAGCGCCGCATGCTCGTCGCCGGCGCTTGCCGCGAGGCCGCCGGCGCCGGCAGCGCCGTCTCGGCGCGGGGCACGAAGCGGTCCTCGCGCACGTACGTCGTGCCGTCGCTGCGCAGCGTCAGCAGCGGCGAGGCGACCGCGGAGGGAGCGCAGACCAGCGCCAGCAGGAGCGCGGGCAGCAGGCCGCGCAGTGAAGTCCGGCGCACAGGTCCGATGCTAGGTTGAACCCGCTGCCCGGGCTGCAGTTGCCCTTGCAAGCCAAACGCTCACCATGAACCGCCGGCTCTCGCGTCTTCTGCTCGTCGTCACATGGCTCGCTCTGGCGGCCGGGCCGGTCGCTGCCTGCGGCGGCGAGGAGGAGGAGAAGGAGCAGACTGCCGCCGAGATCCTGCAGCAGACGTTCCGCGGCAGCGAGTCGGCGATCGAGGATGGGTTTCTGTCGCTGAGCTTCCGGCTGGACCCGGAGGGCCTGCTCGCGGTCGGCGGGCCAGTCAAGTTCACGCTCCACGGCCCCTTCAGCGCGCCGCGCGCCCGCGAGCTGACGCGCTTCAACGTGGACTTCGTCGCGACGCTCGCGGAGAAGCCCTACAAAGGCAGCGTGCTGTCGACCGGCAAGCAGGCGCTCGTGACGCTCGACGACGGGACCTACAGGGTCGGCGGCGCGGTCGTCGACAGGCTGCGCCGGTCCGCGAGGCGCAGGCAACAGGACAGGGCCGGCCTCCCGGTGACCGGCTTCGATCCGCTGCGCTGGATCAGCGGCCCGCAGAAGAAGCGCAGCGAGCGCGTCACCGGAGTCGACACGATCCGCATCGGCGGCAAGCTGAACGTCGCACGGCTGCTGGGCGACATCGACGGCCTGCTGACGAAGGCCGGCGGCTCGGCGTCGGAGTCGACGCTGCTGTCGGCGAAGCTGCGCAGGCAGATCGCCGCCGTGACGCAGTCGTCCTCGATCGACATCTGGACGGGCAGGTCCGACAAGCTGCTGCGCCAGCTCGCCGTCAAGTTCGTCTTCCTCTTCGAGGGCGACTCCTCGCCGCTGCAGGCGCTCCGCGGCGGCACGGTCAACCTGCGACTGCGGCTCGACGACGTCAACAAGAAGGCCGCGCGGCCGTCGGCGTTCGCCCGCGGCCGCAAGGACGCGCGCCCGCTCGCGGACCTGACGGGCGGCGGTCCCGCGAACATCCTCGAGGGCGTCGGCGCCGGCCTCACGGGCGGCCGCGGCCGCGAGCTCTTCGCCTGCCTGACGGCCGCGAACGGCAGCAGCTCCGAGCTCGTGCGCTGCGTCTCGAAGCTCGCTCCCTGAGGCGTCGCGCGACGCCGGCGAGCCGCGTCGCGGCCGTCCAGCCCGGCGGGCACGTACCCTGTGGCCGATGCGCGCGCCCTCCCACAACGCGATCGGCACCTGGAGTGGTGGGCGCTACCTGCACTTCGGCGAGCCGATTGCCGAGGAGCGCCTCGAGGCGCTGCTCACGCCCGGCGGGGGGCTCGACACGCTGCTGACGGCCGACGCCTACGGCGCCGGCGAGGCCGACCGCGTGCTCGGCCGCGCGCTGCGCGGCACCGAGCGTGACGCCGTCTGCGTGATCGGCGCGATCGGGCACGACTTCTACGAGGGTGAGCGCGAGGGCGCAAAGGGCTATCCGCGCTTCACCGATCCGCGCCTGCGCGGGGCGGGTGGGACTGATTACGCCGACTACGTCCGGATGGCGGCCGAGCGCAGCCTCGAGCGCCTCGGGATCGACGCCTTCGACCTGCTGCTGCTGCACAACCCCGATCGCACGGGCTACACGAGCGAAGTCGTCTGGGAGGCGCTGCGCGCCGTGCGCGACGACGGGCTGGCCGCCGGCCTCGGCATCGCGCCGGGGCCCGCCAACGGCTTCACGCTGGACATCATCGGCTGCCTCGAGCGCTTCGGCGAGCTCATCGACTGGGCGATGGTGATCCTCAACCCGCTCGAGCCGTGGCCCGCCGAGCTGTGCCTCGCCGCGGCCCGCGAGCACGACGTCGACGTCATGACGCGCGTCGTCGACTACGGCGGCCTGTTCTGGGACGACGTCCGCCCCGGCCACGAGTTCGCGCCGCGCGACCACCGCACGTTCCGTCCCGACGGCTGGGTGCAGGCGGGCAGCGAGAAGCTCGAGCGGCTGCGCCCGATCGCCGAGCGCCACGACCTGACGATGCTCCAGCTCGCGGCGCAGTGGTGCCTCGCGCAGGAGCCGGTCGCCTGCGTCGTGCCGACGCTGATCCAGGAGATCGGCGCGGGCGCGCGCCCGATCGAGGACAAGCGCGCCGAGCTGCTCGCGACGCCGTCGCGGGTCGTGCTCGACGACGCCGAGGTCGCGAGCATCCGCGAGATCGGCGACAACACCGGCAGCATGTCCCTCAAGGGCGCCGACCCGCAGCACGAGGGCGAGCCGCGCCCGGACCGCTGGCCGCTGACCCCGGACCTCGACGCCGTCGCGCGCCGCTGGGGCATCGACCCCGAACGCGACCTGCGCCACCTCACGGCAACGCGCGGCTGATGGCCAAAGCACGCCGCTTCCTGCTGTCCGGTTCGGGCTGGCCGTACCTGCTGGTCCCGTTCATCCCGATCGCGATCGTGCTGGAGTTCAGCCACGCCGAGGCGGCGATCATCTTCGCCGCGGCGGCGGCCGGCGTGATCCCGACAGCCGCGCTCATGGGCCGCGCGACCGAAGAGCTCGCGCATCGCTCCGGTCCCGGTATCGGCGGGCTGCTGAACGTCACCTTTGGCAACGCGCCGGAGATGATCATCGCGATCTTCGCGCTGAACGCGGGCCTGCAGGAGGTCGTCAAGGCGTCGATCATCGGCTCGATCCTCGGCAACATCCTGCTCGTCATGGGCGCCGCGATGCTCGTCGGCGGCCGCAAGCGCCACGTTCAGTCCTTCAACCCGACAGCCGCCGCGGTGCAGTCGTCGATGCTGCTGCTGGCCGCGGTTGCGCTCGTCATGCCGACGATCTTCCAGCTCGTGGCAGGCGGCGGGCTGCCGGCGGTCGGCGAGGAGCGGGTGGACTTCGGCTCCGATCTCGAGCAGATGTCGCTCATCGTCGCGTTCATCCTGCTCGGGTCGTACGCCGCGGGCCTGGTCTTCTCGCTGCGCTCGCACAAGGCGCTGTTCAATCCCAGCGCCGAGGACGACGAGGAGCATCGCGACGAGCCGTGGTCGATCCGCACGTCGGTCATCACGCTCGCGGTTGCCGGCGTCGCCGTCGGCGTCATGTCGGAGATCCTCGTCACCTCGATCTCCGAGGCCTCGGAGACGATCGGCCTGAGCGAGTTCTTCGTCGGCCTGATCATCGTCGCGATCGTCGGCAACGCCGCCGAGCACTGGGTGGCGATCTACTTCGCGGCGAAGGACAAGATGGACCTCGCCGTGAACATCTCGATCGGCTCGAGCGCGCAGATCGCCCTCTTCGTCGCGCCGGTGCTCGTCCTGCTGTCGTTCGTCATCGGCCCCAACCCGATGGCGCTGGTCTTCAACGGCTTCGAGCTGGGCGCCGTCTTCCTGGCGATCCTGATCGCCAACCACGTCACGCACGACGGCCAGTCGACGTGGTATGAGGGCCTGCAGCTGCTCGCCGTCTATGCCGTCCTCGGCGTGGTCTTCTTCTACGCGTAGTGCGCCGCTGGACGCAAGCGCTCGTAGTGGTCGGCTAGATGCAATACGCCGAATTCGGCGGCCTCGTCGTCGTCCTCATCGTGCTGTTGATCCTCGACCTGCGGTTCTTCGCGCGCGGCCGCGAGGCGACGTTCCGCGAGAGCGTCACCTGGTCGCTGGGCTGGCTGTTCCTCGGGCTCGCCGTCACCGGTGTCGTGCTGGCGCTCAACGGCAGCGAGGACGCCGTCAACTACGTCACGGTCTACCTCATCGAGCGCTCGCTGTCGCTCGACAACCTCTTCGTCTTCATCCTGCTGTTCGCCTACTTCGGGGTGCCGCACGAGTACCGGGCGCGGCTGCTGTTCTGGGGCATCATCGCCGCGCTCGTGCTGCGCGGGCTGGCGATCCTCGGCGGCACCGCGCTGATCGAGCAGTTCCACGTCGTGCTCTACCTCCTCGGCGTGCTGCTGCTCGTGCTCGCCTACCGCATCTACCGCGGCGTGGGGGAGGACGTCGACCCCGACCGCAACCTCGTCGTGCGCGGCGTGCGCAAGGTCTTTCCGGTCACCGACGGCTTCCGCGAGGGCCACTGGTTCGTGCGCGAGGAGGGCAGGCGCTTCGTCACGCCGACCTTCCTGTGCCTCGCGGCGATCGTCGCCGCCGACATCGCGTTCGCCGTCGACTCGATCCCGGCCGCGTTCGCGATCACGCGCGAGCCGCTGATCATCTGGGCCGGCAACGTCTTCGCGCTGCTGGGCCTGCGCGCCCTGTTCGTCCTCGTCGAGGGGCTGATCCGCCGCTTCCGCTACCTCGACGAGACGATCGCCATCGTGCTCGGGATCGTCGGCGTGAAGCTGCTGATCGAGGACTTCGTCCACATCGGGCCGGTCGCGAGCCTCGCGCTCGTCGCGGCCGCGTTCACGATCGGCATCGTGGCGTCGCTGATCGGCGACAGGCGCGACCCCGAGGGCGCGGCGGAACGCCGCGCGGCGCGGGCCGAGGGCCCGCCCCCCGCGGTCGACCACGAGATGTAGACCCGCGCCCTCGACGCGGCCGTGCGCGCCGCGGCGCCGCTGGTCGACACGGAGGCGCCGGCGCGCCGCCTCGTGCAGCTACTCGTCGTCGAGCGGGTCAGCCTCGGGCTCGGCGTTCTCGTCGTCGTCGACGATGTCGTCGCCGGCGCCGAGGCCTGCGCCGAGGCTCGTGCCGTGGCGGACCTGGAAGGCCTGCATGAGCTCGTCGCGCGCGTCGCCGTCGATCGGCACCTCGTCGGAGATCAGGACCCAGTCGGCACCCTCGAAGTCCTCCATGTTGAAGATCTCCGTGTCGGTGTCGGGCGAGTCGTCGATGACGACGAGCACTTCGGTCTGGGGGTTGAAGTACGTCCCGGGGCGGTTGACGATCTCTTCGAGGTCGAACTGACGCGGATTGGCCATGGCCTTCTTCTATCAGGAAAGCTCGCTGATCCGCCGCACGATCTCCTGCTCGACGTCGAGCGGCTCGCCGCCCGCCCGTACCCGGCGGGCGTTGCGGGCCAGCACGTGCTGGCGAATCTCGTCGCGCAACTCGTCGTCGACGGTCGCCGGCGGGCGGGTCAGCGCCGCGAACTGCTCCTCGACGTCCTGCGGCGCCTCGCCGCGTCGCGCGCGGCGCGCGTTGCGCCCCTCGAGCAACTGGCGGATCTCCATGTCGCGCTCGGCGTCGGCGCTCATCGGCGCGCCGTCGCCGCGATCGTCCTCGTCGTGCCCGATCCCGCCGTCGCCGATCTCGCGGTAGCTGCGGCCGGTCCCGACCAGCGTGTAGATCGCGACGATCGCGCCGCCGATCGCCACCACCCAGATCAGCGTTCCGAAGGCCTCCTGCATGAGGCGATGATCGCAGCCGCCGCAACGAGTGGCCCGGCGGAGACTGCGTCGACAGTCCACGTGCCAGCCGCTACGCTGTGGCGCAGAGATGTTGACTGACCAGTCAGTCTAAGCCGCCCCGACACCCTTTCAGGAGCAACTCAAATGGTCGATTTCACGCTGAGCGACGAGCAGAAGAGCCTTCGTGAGCTGGCGCACGACTTCGCGGCGAAGGAGATCCGCCCGGTCGCATGGGAGCTCGACCGTGACGGCGCGTGGCCGCAGGCGATCATCGACAAGGCCCACGAGGTCGGTCTGATGAACACCCACATCCCCGAGGAGTACGGCGGCGCGGGCCTGAACTACCTCGACGGCTGCATCATCGAGGAGGAGCTCTCGTGGGGCTGCTCGGGCGTGCAGACCTCGCTCGGCGCCAACGGCCTCGCCTCGGCGCCCGTGATGCTCGGCGGATCGGAGGAGGTCAAGCGCGAGTTCGCCGAGCAGCTCGTCGCCGAGCCCAAGCTCGCCTCGTTCTGCCTCACCGAGCCGGATGCCGGCTCCGACGTCTCGGGCATGCGCACGAAGGCCGTGCGCAATAGGGACAAATACCTGCTCAACGGTTCAAAGTGCTTCATCACCAACGGCAGCTACGCCGACTGGTTCGTCGTCTATGCCAAGACCGACCCGGAGGCCGGCCACCGCGGCATCTCCGCCTTCCTCGTCCGCAAGGACGACACGGTCATCGTGGACAAGAAGGAGGACAAGATGGGCCAGCGGGCGTCCAACACCGCGACCATCACGTTCAACGACACCGAGGTCGACGCGCGCTACCTGCTCGGTGAGGAGAACAAGGGCTTCAAGCTGGCGATGATGGTGCTCGACCGCACGCGCCCGGGCGTCGCCGCGATGGCGACCGGGATCTCGCGCGCCGCGTTTGAGTTCGCGACCACGTACTCCAAGGAGCGCGTGCAGTTCGGCGTGCCGATCGCGATGCACCAGGCGATCCAGTTCATGATCGCCGACATGGCGACGAAGGTGCACCTCTCGCGCCTGGCGACCTGGAACAGCGCCGTCCTGCTCGATCAGGGCAAGCGCAACACGCTCGAGTCCTCGCATGCCAAGCGCTACGCGGCCGACTCGGCGATGGAGGTCGCGACCGACGCGGTGCAGATCTACGGCGGCTACGGCTTCATCAAGGACTACCCCGTCGAGAAGCTCATGCGCGACGCGAAGATCATGCAGCTCTACGAAGGCACGTCGCAGATCCAGCGGCTCGTCATCGCCCGCGAGACGCTGCTGCCGCGGCGCATCGAAGAGCCGGCGACCGCGACGGCCTGACGATCGCGACGATGCACTGGCGCGGGCGGTCGCTGGACTGCCCGCGGTCGTTCGCGGCGAGGCCCACCCCGATGCGCAGGGCATACTGGACCGATGGCCGCTCGCCGTTCGCCGACGCAGGACGCCGTCGCCGACGCGGCCGCCCACAGCGACGTCCGGACGGCCGCGGGTGCCCCGGCGGCGACGACCGGCGGCGCGACGGGCGGTCCGGGATCAAGCGATCCGCTGCTTACGGGGCTGCGCAAGGCCGGGCTGCTGCGGCTGCTCGTCCTGCACCTGCTCGGCTCCGGGCCCTCCTACGGCAACCAGCTGATGGACCGCGTCGGCGAGCTCACCGGCGGCCTGATCGGCGTCAACCCGAACACGATGTATCCACTGCTGCGCACGCTCGAGGGCGAGGGCCTCGTCGCGGGCGAGTGGGAGCACCCCGAGCGCCGCTCGCGACGCTTCTACGAGCTGACCGCTGCCGGGGGCGCGGAGCGCAACCGGCTCGCGGCCGAGGTCGCGCCGCGGCTGGACGAGCTCGCGGCGGCGGTCGACCTGATCCGGCGCGAGCTGGAGGTCTGAGGCCGCTCCGAGGAGGGCCGCTACGGGCGCCGTCCGCCGTCCCGGCTACCGAGCACGCCTTGCGCCGGGCTCGGTCGCTCGGGCTGCGGACCTGGCGCGACCGCGTTGGCCCGGGTGCCCATCTCGCCTTGCATCGGGCTCGGTCGCTCGGGCGTCGGTCGCGCCGCGTCGGATGCAGTCGGCCGCTTGGGCATGAGTGGAACCTAGTGGCCGCGCTCGCTGAGGGCGACCACCCACGCGGCGACCTCCACGACGAGCAACAGCAGACCCAGGCGCAACGCTACGGCGAGCACGCGCAGCTCGGCGGCGTTGCGGACGTGGCTGGCGGCCCGGTGCAGCGCGAGGTCGCGGTGGATGCGGTCGAGCGCCACGGGCGCCGCTGTCTCGATATACGTGGCGATCACGTCGGTCGCGTTCGCGCCGAACTCCCAGTCGCGGCGCGGCCACAGCACGACGAGGACGCTCGCACCGACGAGCGCGAACGCCGACATCGCGCACCATCCCGCTGCCGTCAGCCCACCCGAGACCGCTCGCGATCCGAAGAGCGACGTCGTGATCGCCGCTGCTGCGACCAGCACGCCGCCTTGCGCTCGCAGCTCGTAGACCGCTCGCTCCTGCTGTTCAAGCGCGCGTCCGGCCTCCTCGAAGGCGAGCTCGTACTCCAGATCGTGCATGTCTCGCACGGTAGATCCGGGACGAGCTCTCTCCTGCCACGATGCGGCGAGAATGAACAACGCCACGTGCAACGCGTGCGAGAGCGCGCCTCAGACGCAACACGTCGGCGCGTGCGCGCGATGAGGACGGTCGCCGCGCGGCAGCTGCTGCCGGACGCCGCCCCCGAGGATGCCGCGCGGCTGTGGTTCGATCTGCGGCGCTGGCCCTCCTTCGTCGATGGCTTCGGGACGATGGCGATCTGGCACGGCGAGTGGCCGCAACCCGACGCGAGGATCGTGTGGGACTCGCTGCGAAACGGCCGCGGCCGCGTCGTCGAGCAGGTGCTCGAGTACGAGCCTGGCGTGACGCAGCTCGTGCGCGTCGAGGACCCGCAGATGACGGGCACACAGCGCGTGACGTTCGCGGCGGTCGACGCGGGTTGCGTGATCGGACTCGAGCTCGCCTACGAGGTCAAGCGCGACCCCGGACTCGGCGCCGTGCTGGCCGATCTGTTCTTCGTGCGTCGCGCGCTCGGCGACGCGCTGCGCCGGACGCTCCGGCGCTTCGCGGTCGAGCTGCAGGCCGACCGCGACATGACATAGACCAATCCAGAGAAGGAGAACTGACAGCGTGTTCGTGTTCAAGGCCGCGGTCGTCGGAGCAGGGACGATGGGCGGAGAGATCGCCCAGGTCATCGCCTCCGCAGGCATCCCCGTGGTGCTGAAGGACGTCAAGCAGGAGTTCGTCGACCTCGGCCTCAAGAAGGCCGAGGAGGTCGCGCGCGCGCAGCTCGGCGGCCTCGTCCACAAGCAGAAGATCAGCCAGGAGCAGGCCGACCAGCAGGCCGGCGAGATCCTCGGGCGCATCTTCGGGACGACGGAGTACGAGGGCTTCGGCGACGTCGACTTCGTCATCGAGGCCGTGCCCGAGCGGATGGCGATCAAGCAGGCCGTCTTCGCCGAGCTGGACGCCGTCACGCCCGGGCACGCGATCCTCGCCTCGAACACGTCGTCGCTGTCGATCAGCGAGATGGCCGACGCGACGTCGCGCCCCGACAAGGTCGTCGGATTTCACTTCTTCTATCCGGCATCGATGATGCGCCTCGTCGAGATCGTCGAGGGGTCCGACACCGCTCCCGAAACGATGCAGACGGCGACGACGTTCGCCCAGACGATCCGCAAGCTGCCGATCGCCTGCGGTGAGGAGCCGGGCTTCGTCGTCAACCGCATCCTCAACTCGGCGATCAGCGAGATCTGGCGCTTTCAGGAGGAGCGCGACCTGTCGATCAAGGCAATCGACGATGCCGTGTCGGCCGCGCGTGTCGCGCCGATGGGCCCGTTCTTCCTCACCGACCTGCTCGGCCTGGACACCGTGCTGCACGTCGCCGAGCACCTGCAGGAGTCCTACGGGTCGAACTCGTTCTACGTCCACCAGGGCATGAAGAAGCTCGTCGCCGCCGGTGACCTGGGCGCGAAGACGGGCAAGGGCTTCTACGAGAACGGCGAGCCGCGCTCCGACGGCTCGGCCGAGTTCGACCGCGAGGAGCTGACGCAGCGCTTCGTGCTCAAGGCGTTCGTCGAGGCCTGCCTGCTGCTCGAGGAGGGCATGGCCACCGTCCGCGACATCGACCTCGGCATGATGGCCGGCGCGGGCCTGATCCCGCCGCCGTTCGCGCGCGCCGACCAGACGGGCCTCGACGAGGTGCTGGCGGCGCTCGAGCGCGCCACGGTGCAGTGGGGCGAGCAGTTCGCGCCCCCGCTGATCCTGCGCCGGCTCGTCGCGCAGGGGCGCCTGGGCGCCAAGAGCGGGCAGGGCTTCTTCGCCTACAAGCAGCCCGACGAGGGCTTTGAGCAGGGCGAGGCCGTCCAGCTCGAGTGCCACGACGGCTACGCGATCGCCTGGCTGGACCGCCCGCCCGCCAACTCGCTGTCGCCGCAGGTCATCGAGGAGCTCGGCCGCGTCTGGGAGCACGTCGAGGCCGACGAGTCGCTGCGCGCCCTGATCATCGCCTCGGCGAACCCGATGCTGTGGTGCGCGGGCGCGGACATCAAGGTGTTCACGCAGCTCGACGAGCACAGCGGCGCGAAGCTCCTCGACGACGCGCACGCGCTCCTGCGCGCGATGGAGCAGTCCTCGACGGTGACGATCGCCGCCGTCAACGCGGTCGCGTTCGGTGGCGGCTGCGAGCTCGCGATGGCCTGCGACGTGCGGATCGCCGCGCAGTCGGCGAGCTTTGCGCAGCCCGAGATCAACCTCGGGATCATCCCCGGCTTCGGCGGCACGCAGCGGCTGCCGCGGCTCGTCGGGACGGCGCGGGCGTTGGAGCTCAACCTGACCGGCGACCCGATCTCCGCCGACGAGGCCTTCGAGATCGGCCTCGTCAACCGCGTCGTGCCCGATCACGAGCTGCACGACATCGCGCGCGCCTGGGCGCGCAAGCTCGGCGGCCAGGCGCCGCTGGCGGTCGGAGCGATCAAGCGCACGACGGCGGGCGACGCGGACCTCGACGAGGGCATCGCGGCCGAGAAGGCCGCCTTCGGCGAGGTCTTCGGCAGCGCCGACGCGCGCGAGGGGATCGGCGCGTTTCTCGGGAAGCGCACCCCGCAGTGGACCGGCAGCTGATCGCAGGCGACGCCGGCGCCCTGGCGCAGCTCATGCGGGGCGCCGGGTCCGTCGTCGCCCTGACCGGCGCCGGGATCTCGGTTCCCTCCGGGATCCCGGACTTCCGCACGCCGGGCACGGGCATCTGGGAGAACGTCGACCCGATGGAGGTCGCGCACATCGACGCCTGGCGCGCGAACCCCGAGCGCTTCTGGAGCTTCTACGGCGAGCGCTTCCAGACCCTGGGCGACAAGCGGCCCAACGGCGCCCACCTCGCGCTCGCGCAGCTCGAGCGCCGCGGGCTGCTCGACGCTGTCATCACGCAGAACATCGACATGCTGCACCGGCGCGCCGGCACGCGCGAGCTGATCGAGGTCCACGGCTCGATCGCGACGTGCTCGTGCCGTTCGTGCGGACAGCGCGTCGCCTCCGCCGTCGTGCTCGCGCAGCTGCGCGACGCGGCGGTGCCGCTGTGCGGCTGCGGGCAGCCGCGCAAGCCCGATGTCGTCCTGTTCGGAGAGTTTCTGTCCGCGGCGGCGCTCGAGCGTGCGACGCAGCTCGCCGCGGGCGCCGACCTGCTGCTGTGCATCGGCACCTTCGCTGGAGGTCTATCCGGTCGCGCAGCTTCCGGGGATCACGCTGCGCCACGGGGGCGACGTCGCGATCGTCACGCAGGGCCCGACGCCGTACGACGGTCGCGCGGTCGCCCGGCTCGACGGTGACGTGGAGGACGAGCTTGCGGCGCTGGCAGCCGTGCTCGCGTAGGCGCCCGCAGCTCAGCTGGGCCAGAACGTCAACCCGCTCAGCGAGGCGAAGTCCTTCTCCTGATCGGGCCCGATGATCCAGGTGAGCGCTCCGTCGGGAACGATGTCGATCCGGACGGGGCCGGACGGGTTGCCACCGTTCGCGGTGAGCACCTGGCGTCGCGCGGGCCGCTAACCGGCGGGCAGGACGGCGATGATGGTGCTCTGCGACGGAAGGCCGGTGTCCTGCGAGACGAGGCCGCGCAGGTGCACCTGGCCGTGCTCGTCCCGCGGTCCAGCGCCGCTTCTCAGTCGCCCGCGCCCACGACCCGCGCCCGCAGCGCGGCCTCGAGCCGGCCCAGCGCCGATGCCACCGCCGCGATCTGCTCGTCGTCGAGTCCGCCCTGCAGCGCCGTCTGGGCCGCGGCCGTGACGTTGTCGCCGCGCGCGCTGAGCTCCGCCAGCCGCTCCGCCAGCCCGGCGGCCTCGCGCCACGGCTCCAGCTCGGCGAGCGCCGCCTCGAACGCGACCCGCAGGCCGAGCGCGGCCTCGCGCCAGCGCCCGGCCTCGACGTCGGCGCGCACGCGCAGCGTGAGCTCCTCGCAGGCGAGCGCGACGTCGCGACCGGCGAGGAGCGCCGCGAGCCGTTCCTGCG